>NZ_QWGO01000004.1:0-160114 GCF_003435535.1 Desulfotomaculum sp. OF05-3
GGGTTATCTTCGCACCCTTCCAGCACATCTAACCGTTCATATAATTCATCCTGTTTCTTCAATAATTTATCCAACATAAATATTCTCCTATAAATATCTCCAGGCTTTTACATCCAGATCTTTTGTTATCTTCCAAGTAAGATCCCCATCTTCATCACGCACCAGTTCATCTTTGCTGATGCTGTTGTCTTTGTGAAGGACTTCAACTTCATTATCGAATTTTGTAACACCTCATATGCCAGGTTCCACCCGGCACAATCACTCGTTGCTCCTTCAAATTGAGGCTTTTTATACGCCTCATCTATTTCTTCCTGTAGTGCTTCGCAAATTCTCATAATCTGTGAATAGCCGTCTGCCTGGCTCTCTGTACACCTTGAAGCAATCGCTTCAATATTATTTATTTCTCGTTTTACATAATCCGTCATATAAATGTTCCTTCCTTTAGGCTGGATATTAAATCAAGCTCGATCCAATCTTTCCTTCGATTTCTTCCAGTTCCTGTCAAATATTCTCAATCATTTCTTTGCATGCCGGATCATCTTCGCAACCTACCAGATCATCCAACATAGTATATAATTCTTCCTGACATCCTAATAATGCCTCCATCATGATTTCACCTTCTTTTCATTCCAAGCAAATTTTCTTCATCCTCAAGATACTTTTTGATTAAGCTTTCAGACTGCAAAAGTTTTTGCATGAATTCTATATCCTGGTACTCAGTACAGCAGAATTCATTATAACAAACGTACAAAGAACTCTCATATCCAAACTCTTCTCTATATGCCTCATAACCTATATAGCAGTGAGTATTATTTTCTAATGTCAGCAATCCATTTCTACAATGTGATTCAAAATCAACGTCATTAAGTTAAGAGAAATTTGAACAAACAATAACCCTCCCAAAACTCTGAAGAAGAGAAAAGGGAGGGTTGTTTTTATCCGATTTGCGCTATCAAAAGGATTACCAAAGCGATACTTCCGATGCCCGATACAACCATAATAAGTTTATCCAGTATGCATCCGAATGTTTCTGGTATTCCATGCGTTATTGCTTCTATAACGGACATTATAATGAGATAAACGATTGATACGGGTATCAACAACAGTGAATATATCACAATAAAGGCATATATAACAACTGTGAGGAACAATCCTAAAATTGACATGCCCGAACCAATCGTACTGCCAGACAATACACGCAGGTTATGTACTCCTGCGTACATATTGTACATTGTGACGCCTGTTGCATTTGCAAAAGCATCTCCTTCGTCCTGTCCACGTACAGCTTTGATGATGTAACCCATAACGATACCTATGCTTTCGCCACATATAATATACGCCAAACAGCCTATAGCATCAAAAGGCTCTTTAAAAACAGCATATATCAATATGTTCAGAATTAACGCTCCGATAATCCCACTCTTTAAGATTAAGAACAGTAAATCTTTAAGCATATACAGCAATGATAATAGGTATTTTCGGCTAGTTTTGTTATTTTGTTTTTGTTGCATTGTTATTTCTCCTTTTTCTATGTAAAGATTTGAAGATAGTCACATAGAATGGAGATTCGACAGCCTTATATCGCAAAAACTAATCTTTCTTTATAAACTTAATCCAAATACAATACGCACGTTTTGATAATTGGTATCAACTGAAAGCATATAAGGAATAGTTTCATTATAAAATTCACAAGCGATTTCGGAGTGCTTGCAATCTTCCTCAAAATAGTATACTTCCTTATCCCAGTCAAAATTTTGTATTTCATCTAATGATAAGTATGATGTAAAAGCTAAATCTTCTAACCAAAATGCAGTTTCTTTATCTATATCTAAAGGTAAACCTTTGCATTCACAAATCACAGAAAGTTCATTGAAATCGTTCTTGTTATAACCACACAAAATATGGAATAGACCATTATTTCTATCAATCGGAACCATATTATGGCTCCATTTAGAGTTTTTCACTAGATTCCACTTATTTGTCGCAGGATTTTTGTGTTCTATAAACATCCAAATATCAGCACCCATCAATCGCATCTCCTTTCTCTCATTATCTGCTCTGGATTTTGTTTCATAGTATCCATATACATTCGCAAAGCTCTCTCGGCAGCTACCGTTTTGGTTTGTCCAAGGCTTTCACAGAACTGCTCAAATTCCTCATGTAGAGTTCTGTCGAGATATAAGTTTAAATATCGCCCATCTTTCTTTGGTCTAGGCATCCATATCACCATCCTTTATGATTATTTGGATTTTCTTTCGGAACAATCCTTTTATACAGCAATCGCACACAGATTTATTCCATAGATTTTGTTTATTGGACAATTCCTCTATAGTGCCTATCCATAATGGTTCCCCCAGTAATGAGGAATTTGTTTTATTAACTTTTTGCTCTCCTTCCATTATAACTAATTTCTGTGCATCCTTATAAGCCATTCCTGCTTCATATAATAAATCCATTTTCTTGGACGCTATTCTATGTGAACGAAATCGCTTTGTTGTATGATTTGCATTTATGTATGCTTTTTGTGTCCAGAGTTCACACTTTTGAAATCCGCAACTTATTAACAAATAGACTATTTGTTTTATCGTAACATTTTCATCATATAGCATAATCTATTGGTTCTCCTTGTAGTAATGACATTTATATAACATATTATAACGCATAATTCGATATTATTCAACTCTTAAAAACAATAAAAAAATCAGTCTTTTCAGACTGATGAATAATATGTTATTTAGTTGATTTATGCGTTATAAAGCGGTATAATAATTATGTATAACTATAGACTAAGAGCGTCAGTGCTCCGACCAAAGATTACTGACGCTCCATTAACTCAACGATACTTACGTATCAATTCGTTATGTATTTTACAAAGATTATTCTAATACAGAGAAGTCTCTCTGTCAAGATGTTTCGCACCATCTGTACGTCAAAATTGCTCATAAATGAGTCGATTTGTCGATATTTTTCCTAAGCATAACCGATAAAACGTAAGACTATCTGTTGTTTCAGAAGGCAGGTGATGTTTTATGTCCTCTGATATACAACCATACATATTAGATGAATTAGATGCTGTTATCGACCAGACAGTAGCTAATATTGGTTTGTATACCAAAAATCCGAGTGACTTTACCAGAAACCGTAAGCTAAATGCTACGACAACCATTAAAGTCACTCTCAACATGCAGGGAAATTCTCTGAATGCGGAATTACTGGATGCGTTCCCTAATCTGGATGAACGTATGACTGCATCCGCCTATGAACAGGCGAAAGACAAATTAAAACCTGAAATCTTTGAGCATATCTTACAGGAATACAACACAACCATGCATAAGCCTAAGTTATTAGGTGACAAGTACAGAGTATTTGCCATAGATGGTTCTGATTTCACAACACCATACAACAAAGATTCTGCATTTGTGATGAATGTTCCAAACGGACGACCACGAAAAAACGGAGAACCTACGAAACCATATTGCCAAGTTCATGAAAATCTGTTGTATGACATTGAAAACCGTATTTATCAGGATTGTATATTACAACCAAAATCATCGGTAAATGAGCGTGATGCAGCCATTGATATGCTGAAACGATTAGATTGCGGAAAATACATTGTAATTATGGATAGAGGTTATGACGGATTTAATATGATTGAAACCTGTAACCGACTGTCAGATTGCTATTACATTATCCGTACAAAAGCAGGGAAGTTTGGTGGTATTCGTGAGATTACAAATCTCCCAGACAAAGAGTGTGATATGGAGATGACATTTAGAGTGACCACCTCTAATCATTATTATAATCAACATCATAATACGGATGAACCAAGCTTGCATCTTGTAAATCACTACAAAAGGCAATACAAATCTGTGCGTTCCAAGAATACCAAAGACCAGAGATGGGATTTTGAACAGTTTGTAAATGTTAAATGCCGTGTAGTGAAGTTTCGTATCAACAACTTCGATACTGGTAGGGAAGAATGGGAAGTGTTGCTTACGAATCTGAACCGTTTTGAGTTCCCTATTCTACGCATGAAAGAGATGTATCATAAACGATGGGATATAGAAACTTCGTTCCGTGAGCTAAAATATGCGTTAGGCGGCATCAACTTTCATTCTAAGAAGGATGATTTCATCAAAATGGAATTATTCGCACACTTCATTATGTTTAATGCGGTAAGTCGTTCTATTGCTTGTGTATCCGTACCACAGACCAATCACAAATATCCGCATGCGATTGATTTTAAAATGGCATGTCTGATTGTACGGAAATATTACAGGCTATACAACGAGAAACCACCAGATGCGATGTTTGCGGAGATATTAGCATACATGGCTCCTGTAAGAGCAGGACGCTCTGATAAGCGTAATCTCAAACCCAAATCGGCAGTCTGGTTCGTATACCGTGTAGCATAAGAATATTCGTAGCAGGAATATCAGTATTCCAAAACGAATAATGTAATTCCAAATAGAATAACTTTATTCAGACTGGCTGAGAAAATCCAGTTCTAAAAGCATGTGTATTTTTAGGACTAATGCAAATAAAAAATGCCTACCGAAGTTTTTATACCTCGATAGACATTTTCTTTTGATTTTATAATTCCTTAACTTAATGCCAGTTTTAAGATTTGTAGTCGTTTTTGAGTGTCAAGACCTCGAATGACTCTTATCTTAATGACATTGGATTCAAAATACTTTCTGTTGATTTTTACTGTTTTTTCCAGTTGCTCGGCATTTTGTGAATGGGTTTTCCCGGTTTGTAGGATTCATTGTTCTCAGAGATTCCAACGAACCGACTTCTATCTCCATTCAATTTTTCCTGAATGAAGTATTCTTTAGCCGTTTCTATATCGGCATCGGCATCAACAAGATTTGCGCAGCCAACTCCATTGCACATAAAGCTTACATTGTATACCATAATATTTTCCTCCTGTTTTTGTAGATCGGTCTTCTTTGACCAAATTCCATCATTATATTTTTCTTGTGTCAGGTTACACCTTCGGTGTTACTACCCTCCTTCTCGTTTATTTCAGCTTTTTATACAAAAAAGGTTCACAGTCCCTAATGAGACTATGAACCTTTCTTCCCTTAACATATGTACTGAAAAAACTGACATATACATTATAGCACTTGACTCACCGTTTGTCTACCATTTTGGCGAGAGTAACCTTAATCAATTTCTCCAGAATCATCATCCTGCCAATATTCTGTGAAATTTTTCAATTAGAAGTTTCTGATTTTTCTCGTACTTTTTAGCTTCCCCATTGGATAATTCTTTATTTGCCCTCTCAGGACGTTCTAAGCATACAATGTTATATTTATCTCTGATATCTTTTCTTGTCATGGTCTTAATCCTTTCGTGTCATTTTTCATATTATTTCACTGCATCCAATTCGGCAGCAGGAATTGCTAAGTGCCAGGCTGGGAACTGTATGCTGCATAGTCTGCCTTTATGTCTGGAAGATTTTCCTCCAGGACTTTAATATCCCAAATTCTTCTTCCGTGCTGTGCGCACCTGCATAATCCATTTTCAAAAACCCAGTCACTGGATCGTCCATATTCAAACCATCTGCCTTTAAAATCATTGGCGGCAGACACTTCACTGTTTGGCTTATCTTTTTCAATCGAGAAAAAACCGTCTCCATGAACGACCGTTGGAATTCTGATCTGTCCGTCACAGTTTGGGTGAATATAATGCTTAACAATTACAAATGTCATTTTTTTATCCATTGCGTCTTTTAACTGTATCAAATTATTGATCATATGCCTGCCCTCCATTTCATTGTTTCTTAGGCTTCACCATGTCAGCCTGTTCTTCGATTCATTTCATATAGAAAAAGGTTCATAATCTCTCCTGAGATTATGAACCTTCATCCTTTTACAATCAAACATGCTTTTCTGATAGCATCAGTATAACATTGTTTGACTTTCTTGTCCAGAACCTATTTTCTCAGGCATTCAATCGCCAGGGATCTCTATGCTCAAACCATCTTCCTTCATCTCCTCATACGAGGAAAAGCCATACTGACATGCCCTTATTTCTAAATAGTCTTCTAATGGCATACTTCCCATATTGGTTTGTACAAGTTTTTGAGTTTTTGTATTGTCCGTCTGGCTATACATATTCTTTTTCATATTCATATGAATTCCTTTCCTGTCTATTGATTTTTGGTTTGCGTTCTACGCTACTACCCTCCTTACCTTATTTTAACTGCACAAAAAATCCCCGGTACGATTGTCCGGAGATTTTCTCTATTCAGGGTACCAAATTGACACCCTGGCTTTTTGCTGATTCTCAGATATGTTTATTATAAGAGTACCAGTTTTTTTTCATTTTCTGGGTATGCTGTATATAAGATGAAGTCATCTTTGTCCGTTTTTAAAAACACCATGCAGACATACTTACATTCATTATACAGTATATTTTTTCCGTCCATCCGATAGCAATAGCCTATATTACTGTCCGATGGGTATGTCATGATGATTCTTCTCTGCTTATGGTATGCAGGAGAGGTCAACCATGTCTCCAGTCTTTTTCGTACAAGGCGATTTGTCAGTGCCTCATGAATAACGGCTTCTGGTGCTTCTTTTTCAAAAAAGACACTGATACACTTTTTTTGCGCAAGACTGGCTAGTGCGTCCTGTTCCGCCATAACGTGGTTTCGTATGTGTCCACCCATGGCATCATATTCTTCCAGGGTACAGCTTTGCAGCTGTTTTATTTTTTTCTCGATTTCGTTTCTCATTGATCTCCTTTCCAATATAGAAGGAGCCATGCATCTATATTGCATGGCTCTAAATATCAAGAAACGGACCATGCATTTTATCAACACAATGATCCGTAAACATTTTGTTCTTATAATCACTTTCCTTTATTATACCCAGAGCCGTATCAGAAATCAAGCATTTTTCTCATCTTGCGATCTTTATGTTGATATAATCACATGGGGCAAGGTCAAATGCCGCCACTGCTCTCTCGTATCTCTGCATCCATCTGCTTTCGACACCAATGTAGTCCGCAACTTCTTCTTTTTCCGCACCGCCTCTAAGCATCATCACAACAGCAAGGTTCCGGATATCCTGCAACGTAAATTTCCAGTTTTCTCCCTCCGATGCCTCAGTAACAATCCGCTGCATCCGGATCTGCAATACTCTTTTCGTAAGTGGATCATTCCTTCGGTTACAGAAAAGGAATTCCGATTTACTTTTTCTTATATGATTCACATAGTCATCGAGAATCATGCACACATCTTCCGGAATCTTGATATATTTATCGGCACTGCTCCGGAATGCAAAAAGCATCCCACATCGATTTTCTGCATCGATAAGAAAGTTTGCCAATTTTAATGAACAGATCTGCTCTACCGTGAGTCCACATTTGTTCACCAGGGAGATAATGCAATACATCATCGGATCCTCTGATGCAACTGTATAAATTTTATCCAGCTGTTCCAGGGTTGGCATGCTTTGCGGCTTGATATTTACAGATATCGCCGGCTTCGGGATCCTCACCAGGTGATTTTTATATCGCACTCCATACTTTGCAGCATGGGAAACGATATATGATGAAAAGCTGATAAGAACGGTATATTTTGCACTGATCGTTTTGTAGGATATATGTCCGGAGGCAGCCTTTTCCTCAAGCATTTCAAAATATTGCCGGAAGTCCTCATAATCTGCATCCAGATAATCCTTTCCAACGTCACGGCAGAAAGAGTTGATAATATAATAATAATCGTCACGGCTTTTTTGCTTCTCTAATGTTTTCGAAAAATCAGTAAAAATTTCAAGTGACTTTTCTGAAAGAACTGTCTTACTTTTCATATTATCTCCTCTCCTGTTTTCTGCCTTTATTATATCATAAAAGTAGGATCTTCTCAAGAAAAATATATACATTAAAAAATAACACTCTCGGTTGACAATCAAACAATCTCAATGATAAGATGGTAACGCAATGATTCAACATTTTGCAATCTTGCAGACTATATTTATTAGGAGGTTTTTCGATTGACTAAGAAATTATTGCAATCCGGTATCTTAGTTCTCCTTATTTTATCCATTTCCGGATGTCACAAAAAAAATCCAGATACGATAGAATCCTTGAGTGAGGCATCCGTTTCTGCATCCGATGAGACAGATGCTGCAGACTCTTCCGATTCTTCTGCTGATATTTCGTCTGAGAAAGAAACCCTTGAAACCACTGAAACAGAAACAGAACTTGTGCCGGAAACCACTCGCGTATCCAGTGAAAATCTGCCAGATACCGCAATCTATAATGATACCGTACTGGACAATTATACGCTGACGATCGATGCCGCACAGCGTTTTACAATCAACTATCCCAAGGACTTTTCTGTAGATAAAGAAGACGCATATAAGACTTATCTCACAAAAGATAATACACAGATTTTCATATACTGCGTCAATCAGGCTTTTGATAATTGCGATGAAGTATACTACTCGGATCAGATCCAGGATGCCTTGTACCGTATGCCCTATACAATTGATGGAGAAAACTATACCCTCTCCGTCATCGATCGGGATCCTGTGACCCATATCACAATCGGAGATAAAACGGTTGCGCGTGAAACTGCCACTGCCGAATTCTCATCTCATGATCTGAGTAAGCTTTCAAAACCTCTCTGTATATCCTACTTTACGGCTTATGATGATCGGGGATTTGCACTAATCGCATATAGCACAGATAAATCCTCTGAAGAGCTGGACAAAATTCTTACCGACATGATGTCTACCCTAGGGACTTATACGCCAAGCCGGAATGAGGCAGCCTTTGAATTTGCCAGTGATATATTTTCTCCGAATGATGGAACCGGAATCAAGCTTCCTTACCCGTCTGATTGGAGTATTTCTACCACTGCTGGATTTTCCGTTATCTCTGCTCCAGAAAATGATACCATCTATACCGGAGCCAAGATCATATATCGCTCGGATAAGGATCACAGCCTGGTAACGGATTATGCACAGTATGCAGGTATCACAGATGAAATCGCAAAAATATATATGAAGACTGGATATGAGCCAGATAAGATGAATAATGAATTCACGGTACTTTCCATGGACAGCAATGTTTCATTGAATGGTGCTCCGTGCTATCTCTTCCAGATAAAGGACAGTCTTCACCCACTCAATAAAACAAATGAATTGTTACTCCCCTCTTGCGGAGAAGACATCTACTCTTACCGCTATACATTTAACAGCAATGGGATCCCTGTCATGGTAAGTTTCCAGTACACAGAAGGAAACGAATACCAGGTACGTGACATGGCAGATCTTATTATGGAACAGATAGTTACAAAATAGTGCTTGAAAAAGACACACAGATACAGTATACTCGGAATATAGGTTTTTTTCTGTTGTGTAATTGGATGTGAGGTCATGGTATTATTTGCCATGACCTTTTTTGTTTATAAGAAAGGAGAAATGACATGACGTACTACAACAACGGAACCTTTGAAACCGAAGATGAAGAAACGATGAAGGAATTGCTTCGAATCATCGATGAGGTAGGTCTGGGAACTGCCACATGCGGTGAAGCTGATCAGTATCGGTTAGATGACAAATTTTATCTGGAACTTACCGACTGCATTGGTGATATCGAGGTTTCCTTAAAGGAAATCGTAGATGTCTGTGAAAAAGCAGATCTCAAAATCAGCTTCTTAATCACCTATTGTGGGGATGCTGAAGGAGCGTATTCCTATCTGAATGGAGTCTACGAAACGCTTGGTGAAGAAGAACTCCATCTGCGTAATGTGAGTAATGAATCATTGATCGCTGAAATCGCTCGGCGTGGATTGTTCCAGAGTGCTGAAATTATGAGAACAGATTATAACTGCGGATCCTTTGAAGCGGAAAGTGAAGAGGACCTGAAAAAGTTGATCCGGGTTATCAACGAGATTGGACTTGGTACTGCCCGGTACAGTGAAAATGACATTGATAACTGCGATGGTAAATGCCGCCTTAAGGTCTCCGGCTATATCGGCAACCTAGAGGAATCCTTAGCCAACATAACTGAGGTTTGTAAAAAAGCAGGTCTCAAAATCAGCTTTTATATCAGCTATTGTGGTGAAGCAGAAGGAGCATATTCTTATCAGAATGGTATCTATAAAGAAATCGCTGCGTATTAGCGAAGAAAGGAATTATATATGGAAAAGAAAATTTATGAGAGTAAAAGGAACGATTATATGGATCTGTGCGCTGCTTTTAGCGAGTTGCTGGAGAAATATAAAGACTACACCCCAGAATCCGCTACTGAGCTGGAGAAGACCATCACACGTGCATGTGCCAATAGTGCTGATATCCCAGGAGCCAATAAACTCTTCCGCCTGTTAAAGGGCTATATCCAGCACCGGTACAATGAGCTGGAGGAGTATCGGAAACGCCGGGAAACTTCCGAAAAAGAATTCTTTGGTGCATTACCTCAGCTGTGTGAACAGATCATAGTTGATGATGCCGATGGCGATAGCTGCACCATTATCTCCGATGCAGTGGACAAATATTGTCCACCTGACAACTATCAGCTGCTCGTCAGAGCATTCATCTCTGAACTTTCCACGCTCTAGGAGGTGTTCCAGATGGAAGAAAAGTTGAAGATGTTGGCAATCCAACTTAAAGAGACTGGCACCGATTTTGCAGCAGTAAGGAATTGCCTCGATGAGATCATTGGTGTGGCAAATTACTGTGTGGAATATTCGGATCCTCAAATCGTGAAAACAGAATCCAAAGAAAATTTTGTCGTCAAATGCAGAATCAGCATTCTTGACGATAACCGGTCAGTGATTATGGTTCGCGAATTATATTCTGCGAATGAAATCACATATAAGGACCAGGCTCCGGTAAACCTCACCAATGCGCTTGTCAGAGCGCAGGAAGAGGCTTTTAAACGCACCTGCCTTACTTTCTTTGCAGCAAAGGAAAGTGCTTCTAAAAAAGGCGTTCCGAAGCCCACGGCAAAACCAATTTCCACTGCCACAACAGCAGAGACAGCCAATGCAAATCAGTTTGTCCTGGTTTTTACTTCAAAGTTTGAACCAATGGAACATTATAACAATGCATTCAAGGCAGCCTGCCTGTATAATAGCAAACCAGCCGAAGCAATTTGCTGGTTCAAGTTGGTGCACAGCATGCGGGCAGAAGGGACCTGGGAAAACCTTATCGCTTCTCTCCCTGGTTCTACGCCGGTAACTGTACAAGCAAAGAAGGGCTTCTACCGCGGGGTCCTTCAATTCACAATTGAAAAATTCCTATAACATGAAGACCGGGCGATGATTTTATAATTGATCAACGCCCGGTCTTTTTTTGTTCACTCACTGCAATCAAAAAGGACTGCCTATAAGCAGTCCAGATTGGCTTGGGAAACAGACTAATGTTGTCTCTTGCGCTTGTATATATCGTATTATTATAGTAATTTCGGTTTTCCAAAATGTCAAGTGTCATTATTGCAGAAATCACGGAAAATATGTGATTTTTACAATTTTCGTTTTCTTTATTTCTCTCCCATGCTATAATGTTTACATCACACAAAAAACTGATGTTCGTATTTACTTGATAAGGAGAAAATTCATGAATTGTCCATCTTGCCATAAAATATTACCAGATAATACCGGTGTCTGCCCTTATTGCGGTACGCTTCTTCAAAATGCCGGTGACAGCGAAGCTCCACTTCCTAAGCTCACTCGCTTAAAAAAAATGCCCTCTCTCTCCAATGATGAGAGTTCATCCAGCAACAATGTAGCTCCGAAGCCACTTGGAACGATAGATCAGCCATTTATAGTTCCTGAGCAGCCGATTGCAAAGCCGCATAACAATAATGTTAATATTGCTAGACCCGTTACACCATCTGCCCCGGCAGCGGCTCCTGTGCGCTCTTTCCAGTCTGAACCACCTGCTGTTTCAGATAGTGCCAATACAGCCCGCACTAATCCAATTTCAGCTTCCGCTGACATCAAGCCGATAAACGAGGATATCACTGAATCAGTCAAAAAGGAAGACAAGGCTGGGAAAAAAGGATTTTTCTCTAAACCACTCTTCTCTTCTAAAAAAGGGGCAAAAAGCCAGGATTCCATTGAGGATTCACAGGCTGGAACTCCAGACTCAGCACCTATCGAGGAGAATCCGGAAGATATATACGACACGAATTATGACGGATATTATGACGATCTCATTCCGGATCTTGCGAAGCAGATCAACAAGATTCCACAAGAGAATGTTATAAAAGGGGTCTTATGTATTGTCTTCGGAATTATTGCGTGCGGCATAATTTTGGTAACCCTATAGCATTCTGTTGACACAATGAACCATTTCCATTATAATACAGATAAATGTTTGATGTATTGTATGTATATGGAATTTAGGTCCAACTATCTTTTCACGGATAGGTGGACCTTTTTTTGTCCAAAAATATATGCCATCAAACGGCAGCAAAAATATCCCGACATTACCTTCAAAGGGCTGTCGGGCATAAATCCCATATATTGGGTCGATGGAGATAATATCAAGAGTCGAAGGAGTAAAAATGAAATTATTATTAAATGCAGCCTTTGTGATTGCAGTTATCGCATTCATAAAGAGCAAAAAAAGCGGGAACAGTTTTATCTTTGAATACAAGTCCATTTGTCTTTGGATTTGTAATGTGATTATATCTTTCCTTAAGAGAGATCGATCTGGAGAAAGCACATCGAAACCGAATGATGATGCTGAATGTTTTTACAAAAAATTGAACATTCAGATTCTCAAGAATTTCGATAGCGTGAAAGGTTGGGAGCCATGTGCAGCAAATACCATGTATCTGGTGAAGCACAACCAGCCATTCCAGGTAAAAATTTACTTTCGGAATGGTCTACAGGCTATCGCCACTATCCACGTATTCAATGGAAAAATTGTTTCCGTTGAATCAGATGGATATAAGCGGAAAGCAGCTTCTACCGCTCCCGCCCCGGAACCTACAAAGACTGTGAGTCCGGTCCAGCAGCAGGTACAGCCTGCGGCAGCCGCAGCAACACCTGATCACAAAAAAGAGGAGAAAAAGGTTGATGGTGCAGCTGCATTCATTGCGAGCAACTATATTGCTGACAATGGAATTGAAATCAGTAATATTGCAAATGCTGCCGTGGCAGCAGGAAAGTCAAATTTCATTCTGTCACCGGGCGAAGATCTTCCGGTTCTTCAACTGATTGCTGAAAAGTTGGTAAACCAGTTGAAGTTCGCAGATGCTACAGTAAACGAAGCAGGAACCATCACTGTAGAAATCGGTCTCTGTGAGAATGAGTCAGCATTCGAAGAAGAGGATGGCATGAATGCAGCAGATGAATTTGACCTCGATGAGGATGATGTTGATTCTGACGAGCTTAATTCTCAATCGGACGCTGAAGACCTTGAAGACCTTCTGGATTCAGAAATCATCGATTCAATTTTACTCAATGGAGTAACGATTGTGGCAGATGATGATCTGCCGGATCCGGACGATTTATTATAGCGTGAATAAAAGGAGAGGATTTTCCTCTCCTTTTTGTAGAAGGAGAGACTATGAAATTAAAATGCGAAGCATTTCAGGGTGATTTTGCCCGGTGCTTTGTACTTGCTCAAGATAATCATTGTCATTGCGCCGTGGGTGATCATATTTTAACAATCGGCGCAAACGTGTTTATCGGATGTGAGTTTGATTGCACTGGCATATGGGAGAAAGAGCTTTTAAAGATCACTACATATGAAGTGATTCTTCCAAGCTCATATAACACTATTAAAAATTTTTTTCTGTCCTTTAATGGTGTTACTTCCCAGACAACTGAACTCATATATAAGAAGTTTCGAAACGACTCAGTTAAAATTCTGGATGAAAACCCAGACCTTTTCAAAACTGTTCCTGGAGTTCCATCAGAAATATTGGATCAAATCGAAACATCTTATATCAAGAGGCGATATTACCAGCACTTATCACGAAAATTTGCAAAATATAAATTTCCGGAATCTGCTTTGGAACAAGTATTCCAGAAATATCGCCGCAAAACATTAGAGATTTTAAATCAAAATCCATATATTCTTTGTGACTATGGTGTACGAATCGCTGATGTGGATCGGATAGTAAAAAATCCGCAGCAGAGCATACAGCGTTCCGCAGCAATCATACAAAATGTGCTTGAACAGTATGAGCATAGTGGAAACGTATGCATGCCTTACAGCATTTATCAAAAGACTGTAAAGCAGCTCTCCGTCTCCATGAAAGCCGCCCCTTCTACTTTATCTGAAGCAGAAGAACTGCTGTTGAATACCGAAGCAGTTATATACTATAACGGAGCTGCCTATCGGAAAAAGATGTTTGATTTGGAAAATAATATTGTCAAACAGCTCTACCGGATCTGTTCCAGTTACAAGACCCCTAACATCAATATAGATGAGGAAATCTGTAACTCAGAAAAACTGCTTTCCTGTCGGCTGCATGAGCAACAGCGAAAAGCTGTGAAGTACGCCATTCTGTCCGGTGTGCTTATTGTGACTGGTGGACCGGGTACCGGAAAAACCACTGTCATTAAGGTGATTGCCGATATTCAGGAACGGGTAATGCATAAAACCTTAACATTCATCGCCCCAACCGGACGCGCCGCATCACGGATGAAAGAATCTACCGGAAAAAACAGTTCTACGATTCACAAGCACTTAAATCTTGGCGTAGGATCTGATAGTTACAAGGCAAACACAGTAATTGAAGAAAACTGTGCTTTTGTTGATGAGGTTTCTATGTTAGATATTCAAGTGGCTTCGAAGCTATTTGAGAGCATTATCTCCGGAAACCAAATCATCATGTTTGGTGACCCAAATCAGCTTCCTTCCGTAGGTCCTGGAGCTGTTTTGAAGGACATGATTGACAGCGGGGTCATTCCCACAGTCTATTTGACAAAAGTCTTTAGGCAGTTCTATACTTCCAATATTTATCTTAATTGTCGCAAAATCATTAAAGGGAATTTATCTCTGGAATACGGCGATGATTTTGTTCTGTTGGAATCGTCTACATCTTTAGAAGCAAAGGAATATATTGTGTCCGCCTTTGTATCCGAAGTAAAGCGATGTGGGTTAAAAAATGTATGCTGCCTGACCCCTTATAGGAGAGGTGATACCGGATGCGATGCAATAAACAATCTATTGCAGCAAGAAGTAAATCCTCCCTCTGAGAATAAACCAGATCTCTATTATGCTCCACGCCACATTTATTTCAGGCTTGGTGATCGCGTGATGAATCTCAAAAATAAGGTTTCCGTCAGCAATGGAGATCTTGGTTTTGTCACAGAGGTCGATGATTCATCCATAACTGTTCGTTTTGATGATCATGAGGAAATCTATGCTGTTGATCAGCTAGGAGAGCTGGAACTTGGCTATGCTATGACAATTCATAAAAGTCAAGGCTCAGAATTCAAGGTTGTCATCTCTGTTCTTCTGACATCATACAAAGAGATGCTACAAATGAATCTTTTCAACACTGCAATCAGCAGAGCTAAAGAAAAATTCATATTAGCGGGGAACAAACTTGCTATAAACATGGCAATCAAAAATCGGTCTGGTAACAGAGATACTGGGTTGACTCAAAAGTTACAGTTGTTTTGGAAGAAAAAGGTGGCATAACAATGCTGCCTTTTTCTTATTTAAGAAAATTGTAAGAATTTTATTTCAAAAAAAGCGAGAGTTTTCCTGAAGAAAAACGTATAATATTATTATAAGGTCGCAAACCTAACTTATCATAGTCACTCGAAAAGGAGTGTTATGGAAAATTCTTATCTTCCCTATCGTTACTATACAAGTGTTGGCATTTATCAGGGATACAACTCTGATTCACGCCAACATTTTGTATTAGTACGCTCTTCTCAGGAAAATTTATGTGAGAACGAAAAGAGATATCATATTGTTTCACTGGATGAGTTCCAATTCATGATCTGGTATGCTTGTCATGGTGAAATCATTTCTGAAGATGATATGTATGAAATTGCCAGTAAAATGTGGGAAAAAGCTGACGGTCATAAAAAGCCGCTTCTTCGGTGCGTTCATGAATTAGAAGAATTACAGTTGCTTTCCATGAAGGAATCCGCCACTAAAGAAGAATGTATGCTGAATCTTGTCCAATCCATTCAACCATTTCAGCAATCTTTGTCGATGTGTCATAATTTTAAATCATTCGCTTCGTACATGCTGAAGCGAGTAAAAGTCTTTCTCGGTACCGTTTTTGCATCAGAACAGCAGCGCTCAATTATGCGTTATTTGCAGAATCATCCGTTTGCAACACTCAGGAATTATTTTCTGGAATATTTTATTATGCGATCTCAGCAAGATTATACAGAATTTCTTTGTGATGTCAATGTTCTCTTATGTAAAGGCTACATAATTCCGATCGGTTGGTCTGCCTCTACGCTACAGTAATCGCATTATATATGAAAGGTTGTTTCTTCTTGGATAAGCTAAATACTTTTTTCAAAAATTGTTTTTTTAAAAATCTACATAATTGGAATGCAGTCCCATCTGCATTGCGCATATACACTTATAAGTTTCTAGGCTATTCCGCATTTATTTTTGTAGTCGCAGTATTTTCTGGAGTTGCTTTGACCTCACTTTCGATTGCGCTGGTCGGTTTCATTATTTCTGCTGTACTATTAGTATATGCTTTATACCTGCTTCTACATTTTCGTTCTTCTGAGATTCTTTCCATTACTGGAAAATGCGTTCAAATCGAACGTCAAGGCTGGAGAAAGCAATATGTATGTGTCTATTTTGTTGATAGCAATAATCGTTTGTATAGCTATATCACAAATGCCAATTCGATGACTCTTCGGTGGAAAGGCGGAATTCAACCTGGCACAATGATAACTATATATCCAATAAATGCTTTTTCCATCATCAAGGATGAGGATACCTACATTATCAATCAATACTATCTTGTGAAGAAGAAAATCGCATAAGAAAGATATTGAAAATATTTTCATTCCATTGTATACTATTAGTATAGTATTTTTGTTTGTGTAAAAGGAATTTGAGGTCACATGATTTTTTCATGTGACCTTTTTTTGTGAAAAAGGAGGAAATTATAATGACTATCGTAGATATTAGAGATGCAATCGTATTAGGCAACGGACTCAACTGTTACACATCCGATACTTCCGGAAGTACAGTCGCTTCCTTTACAGTAGGATGCAAGGAGTACGATGCCAGGTATGAGAAGAATACTCGATATAATAACTATCGAATTTCGGTTCCATCAGAAATGGTGGAACACGTAAAAAGAATGAAGCTTCAAAAAGGAAGCATGGTGCATCTGTTGGCTACAATGGATTTGTCCATAAAAGTCCTTGAAGCAAAAGAGCAACAGGGTGATCCTGAGTCAGAATCTTATGGCAGAAGCCGTTCAATTCAAGGGCTTGTTCTTCGGCTCATGCATCTTGAGTATGCCGGTACAACCGGAGGATCATACTCTAAAATAAAAGAACAGGATGCGCAAGATCCTGAAAAAAAAGAGCCGAATGTTTCTGAAAAAAGCAATAATTCTGCGGATAAAACAGTAGTGAACCCAGATATCGCTGTTTCGAACTCCGAGACTTCCGTTGAGGAACAAATGGGAATTTCCACATTAAACCTTGACGAGAAAGATATCTTTTCGAAGAGAGAAACCCGCAGATTTTTCTAACAGGGAGGAATTTTAATGAATAATTTTCCATTCACAATGCTGGATATCTGCACATTGGAGGGAATTAGTATTCCTCCAGATGGGCGCGCGGAGTATGAAACCGTGTGTCCCATGTGCGGGAAACGCAGCCTGAATATAAATTTTCAGAAGGGTTGCTTCCAATGTTGGAGCTGTGAAAGTTCCGGAGGGTTGCTTGCCTTTTATCTTTTTTGCGAGGGGAAAGAAAACCTCAGTCTTAAAGAGGCAAGGAAAGAAGTCATGAGCCGATTGTATGGTACAACCCCTTCGGAACATGAAGAACGGGCAAAAAAGATTCAAGCCAGACAGGAGGAAATAAAAGCGTCTGAAGTGAAGCAGTGCTCGTTGCGCTCCGTTGAAGAACGTAACCTGACATATTCGGCTTTATTGGATATGTTAAGTCTGGCTGAAGACCATCATATGGATCTCACCCAAAAAAGAGGATTGAGTGATTTTACAATCACTTTACGGAAATATAAATCGTTTCCAGTCTCCTCTTTTGAGGAATATCCATTGAAGTTGATGGAAATGGGTCTGTATGTAGATGGCATACCAGGCTTCTACAAAACCGAGAAGGGTGTTTGGAGCTTACGAGGCTTCAAACGTGGAATCATAATTCCTATCTTGAATCGTAATGGACTTATCCAGGGCTTCCAGATTCGCAAAGACGATTCTCTGCTCAAAACTTTCTACAAGAAAGATGCAAAAGGGAATTATCTCCTTGATAGCAATAAAATGCGAATCATGGATAAGGAGAAAAAATACGGATGGCTCTCAACAAAGGGGCTGTCGTTTGGAACACCTGCAAATAGTTATATTCATTACGCTGCTGATTTTGTAATGGATCATGGCGCTCTTGTTCCCAAATTGACCCCCGACAAAGGAATTCTCCTGACAGAAGGTCCGTTAAAAGGAGATATTTTTTTTGAGAAGACAGGTTACCCCGCTATCTGCGTACCAGGAGTAAACTGTATCTTCCCACTGGAAACTGAGCTTAAATTTTTAAAGGAACTCGGTTTCAAAAAAATATATCAGGCTTATGACATGGATTACTTGACCAATAAAAATGTTGCCAAATATCTTGCAAAAAGTTATGATATAATAAAAAATCAAGGATTTGAAGTCGTTCGACTTCAATGGAACCCCAAATATAAGGGGATCGATGATTATTATCTTGCAAAAGAAAGGGGCGAAGTTTAATGAGTGATCTTACAAAGAGAATATTAGAAATCGGGAAACCACTCTTTCGCTTCCTAGCTCCTTTAGTAGGCTGGACAAATAATGACATGAAAGCAGGTGTCTTCGATATAGATATAGAAAACGCACTTGCGTCCATGTCACCACATGACTTTGCTGCAGTAGAAACCGAAGTCAATTCTTACCGAACATATACAGCACTATATGTTCAATACGGGTATAAACGGATTGAAGCTAAATGCCGCAAAGACGCTCTTGCTATGGCATCGAACAATAGATCTGGAATATCGTGGAATGATACTCCGTACTGTTTAAAAGCAGTCCGCAGCCGTTGCATCCACGAGTTTAGAATAACATCTGCTAGAACAAATATTACTCGTGTAGAGTATATTTCCGATGTTGCTCAGATGAACCAGGCAGATAAAAAATCGTTTGTAAAAAGCCTATCCTCAACGGAACCAGGTGTTCTCTATAATGTAGAGTATTATTTTATAAAGGATTCCTTTATCGTGGAGCAAAGCAAGTTTTCTGTTACGGTCACGAAATAAAAGAGGATTTATATAAATCCTCTTTTATTTTTTTGCAACATTAACATATATAAGCTTTTCTGTTTGAATACCGATTTATTTTCATAAAGGGTCTCAACTTGAGACCCCTTGTGTTGATTGATAAAGGGTCTCAAGTTGAGACCCTTTATCATAGCTTATATATAAGATTAACTTAAAAATATATTTTATGATAAAAAAAGGTCTCAAGTTGAGACCTTTTTTATCCATGTGTATTACTGAAACATATTCTACGAATTAAGAAGATGATCAATTTTTTCTGCCAAAGCTTTCAATGTCTCTCGGTCATCCTCTGTGAGTTCGTATCCTTCCAGTTCAAAAATATTTTCTATATTCTTTGTTATCTTTCTGAATGTTGCTTTTGGATTCACTGTTTTTCCTTTTTCTTCCGTAGAATCTGTTTTTCCTGCATCCACAGTTTTATAGCATGCAACGAGTTTTTCTATGTCTTTTTTTGTGATTATTGCCTCACTATCATTTTCCCTTATCTTATTGATTCCTTGAAGAACATGTTTCTGTAATGCCGCATCTGGATCGCCCTCAGCCGGATAGAGAGGTGAAACCGCATCTACTGATATAATTCCGTCTGCAATAAGTGCCTGCATGCTGTCATCGAGTTGCAACAATCTCAACAATCTTGAAACCTTTGCCGCCGAGCAATGAAATATCTCTGCAAGGATATCCTTTTTCTTTCCAGTCAAGTTTCCTGCCTCTCTCTGTTCTTGAATCCATGTTTCAGACAGTTCTTTCATCGAACGAGCAGTATCTATCGGAGTTAAGGTTCTGGATTGCATGTTATCCATAATGAGTTGATATGAACGCTCTCCCTCAGTTTTTGGGGCCTGTTTAACCACCGCAGGTATTGTTCTGTCTCCATTCATTTTTTTCGCTCTATATTTACGATGTCCGGCAATAATTTCGTAACGACCATTTTCTTTCTGAAAGACTAATATTGGCTGATAAAATCCCTTTTCCTTGATATACTTAGCCAGGTCATCAATTTTACTCATATTGAAGATTTTCTCGTTTTTAGGATTCTCGTCAATCAACGACATCTCCAGATTGACCGGTGTGCATTCAGTGATTCCCAAATTCATATTTTCAAGACCTGGACGATTTCCAAAAATATTTTTTGCCATTTTGCACCTACCTTATGTATTCTGCAAGCTGTTTAAACGCTTGAGCAACCTTAGAATTCGTGTTATACCACGCAAGTGGTCGATCAATCATTTTACTCCCCTTAACGATTCCAGAACTCGGAATACAAATTCCGGAGTAGCTTGGCATCGTTTCACAATAATCCAGAAACTCTTTTTCTGCGCTATATCCGGCATATGAAGAGATGTAAAATGACATTTTTTCTAATGTCGGATTATACAGTTGTTTTATAATTGACACATGTTTACTTAAGATTGAGAACCCCTTCAAGCTATCCGTATCCGTTGTACATGGTGTTATAATTTCATCACACGCGTTTAATGCCAATGAAGATAAACTGAATTTACTTTCTTTTCCATTTTCACCCACTTCCGCGTATGGTCTTTCGGGCGGAAAATCCATGATCACATAATCATATTTATCTGAAATACTCTCAAATGCTTTTCTCAACGCAAGCGGATCAGAAAAGAATTTAACATCTTCATTTTCCGGTGCAGGAATCATATCGATGTGAACTCTTTTCGGGCGCACTTTCGAGCTAAATTTTATATAGATCGGGTAACAAGCTTCTCCCACTTCACACTCTCCAGCCGCGACATTGATTATTGTTTTTGTTATTTCAGAAACACGGTCCTGCAACATCGCATCTGTGAAATTTCTCTGTAAATCCAAGTCAATTGCAAGCACAGAGTATCCAGCCTCTTCTAAGCAGGCTGCTACGTTGATTGCAGCTGTAGTTTTTCCAACTCCACCCTTCTCATTTGCGATTCCGATTTTTCGAATAACAGACATTTTTTCTCTCCCTTCCTATTTTAAATTCATTATAAGCTTTGTCCTATTTAATGTCAATATATTGTTTTGAATATCACGTTATGCTTTATAATTAAAACGTATTAACAAATATTTAGACCGTAATAATTGACTTTTATCATGGAATGTACTATAATTCGTTACAGAACATAAAAAGGAGGCTATTTTATGAATTTGAAACCTTTACAGGATTTCTCCGGAGAGGAGAGGAGTATTCTTGGTTTATTCGGAATTGATGTAGGCAATCACGATACTAAATCAAGACATACCGTATTTGCAAGTGGTTACAAAAAAGATTTGGTTCTGAATAAGCTTGCAACAGAATATATTGAAATTGAAAACAACGGTGTAACAGAATATTACACACCCACTTTAGAACCTTTTAATTTCGCTAATGACAAAACAGCTACGGATGAAATGTGGATCTTGAGTTTGTTTTCTATCGCGAAAGAGGCGATTGCAAGAGGTATTTCTATTAGCAATAAGGAAGGAATTGTTCTTGCAATTGGAATGCCTCCGGGAGATTTCAACGAAAAAAACGCAATTGCATATAAAGAATATTATCGTCCTGGTTCAGAGGTTAAGTTTTATTACAAAAACATTCCATTTGATTTTATCATCGAAGATGTTTTCGTAACCGCCCAGTGTTGGGGTGCGGCAGCTCAGTATAAGAGTCTTATTAAAGGTCTGAACGATGTTTACTTCATCGACATTGGTGGAATCACTACTGATGTAATGCGTATGGTCCGCAATCAAATTCAAAGCGATAGTATTGATAGTTATAAAGAAGGTGTCAAAAAACTTTTCATGCAGATTTCCAAGCAGCTTCGCAGCGAAACCGGCAACAATGTCTCCCCATTACAGATTGCTGATGTCTTATCCGGTAAAGATGAATCAAGTTCCATTTATGTAAAGTTCAGCACCAGGATTCACGAACTGGCATATGACTGGTTAAAAAATCTCTTTACTTCAATGATTACGGCTGGAGCCGAATTTTCCCTTACTCCAGTTGTAACATTAGGGGGCGGTCCGCTTTTGCTGGAAGATGAATTGCGAAAGGTTTCCAGTGATCTTGGCTTTTACGAGTGGAAATCCATTACAGATAATCGTGCGAATGCGATTGGGTATGAATCCATTGCCGCTGTTCCCAAATATAAAATTAAGAAAAAAGCATTAGATGAATATTGGGCTAAGTTTGACTGGGAACATAAAGAGTCAGCTGATGAAGAATAATTAAAGGAATGAGGGATGATATACTATGACTGATGCAAAACGCAAAAGAGCATCATCGACAATCAGTTTTGATGTGAATTCCGAAGACGCCTTAAAGGCGCACGATTATCTCGCATCATTTGGGCGTAGACAAGGGCGCTTTATAACTGCTTTGATTCTCTTTTACCTCCAGCATCAGGACAGGCTGTTTTATTCTGCTGAAAGCGGAAAAATATGGGATTTAAAGGCAATTGTTCCTTACATGAATAAGCTTGGATATTCATATGATGATGATCCAAAGCAAGCGATATCGCTTGTCGAACGAATAGAATCCCTTGATAAAGACATGATTGAGTTGGTCGGACGAATTGTGTCTTCAAACAAAGAGGAGATTGTTTCACCTAATATTTCCGGTGATAATCTTTCGAATGATGTATTTGACACTTTTCCAGAAAAGATCCAGTCTACAAATTCAAATGTTGTCGTAGCCAATGGCAATGCATCAAATGAAACTGCTCGAAGTAATACAATCGCGCAGCCATCTTCTCAAAGTTTGGCTAGTAATAGCAGTAAATCAGATATTGTTACCGCTAAACCAATGCTATCTGACGATGACGATGATGACGATGATGTAGGCTTCTTTACACAAATGTCATTCCATTAACTGTAAAATAAGAGGCATCTATTTCGATGCCTCTTATTTTTTTTAAGGGTCTCAATTTGAGACCCTTTAAAATTATGTGGTACAAACATCAGTTCTGATACATAACTACGTTTCTATAAAATGATGCACCACAAGAATGCACATTATTCACGTCCAAAAATGCCAATATTCGCATGTTTTTTCTGTTATTATTGACATTTTTTGTATGCACCAATATAATGAAAACATAAAACACTAAGAAAGGAGTGATAACATGAATACATTATTTGCACTTAAGTTTCAGATGAAGCTGTTTGAATTGGAGAGTTATATCAAAGATGCATTAAAGAGTAAAGTATACCGCTTATCTGCATTTGGCACAGCATTTATCGGATGTGCTTATCCAGTGTTTGCCGCTGCTAATGACAATATGTTCTCTGAGTTTGTAGACCAGCTTGTTTCTTTGTACAAATCAATGGTTCCGGTAATCAATGTATGTACTTTGATTTTCCTTGTTTTTGCAATTGCAGCACATTACCTCACAAGTGATCAGCAGAAATCTAAAATGTGGAAGGATGTCGCAATTAAAGTAGTCATTGGCTTTGCAATCATCATCATTGCACCTTGGATCTTGGTAAAAACAAAAGATTTCCTTGGCACCAGTATGACGAGCAAATCCATAACCGATGTTAAAAACATAAAATAGCATCATTAGCATCATCGATTAGGGCGCATTTATATATGCGCCCTTTTCACTAGAACAATGGAGGTCATCATTTTATGGGTGCTCTTGATTTTATATGGGAATCGTTGCTGTCATGGATTCAGACCACTGTTCTTAGTTGTGTCGATCTAGTCACCAAACAGCTAGTATATGCGTTTTCCCCAAATTTGATCACATTTGATAAGTACTTTCCAGGGGCAACCACCCTATGGAATATCGTATACACATGCTCCGCAGTTTTGATCATAGCTTTATATTTTTGGAAACTGTTTTCCAACCAGCTTTCACCATTTTCAAGAACGTATGAGTCTCCCATAACTCTTACAGTAAAGATGGTACTGGCTTATGTTGTGATGATAAATATCGGAGGAGTAATAAACGCATTTATGGGGCTTGCCGATACGGTTTATTGGAAAATTTTGGACAATGCCACCATTACAAACGGAACTGTGTTTTCCAATTTGTGTGATTCTGTTAAGAAATCATTTCTTGACAATGATTCTTCCGGAATGAACATTGTGGAAGCACTTGTTGCATTTATTTTGACAATCCCGATTGCATGGAACTACTTTAAACTCGTGCTTGAAATGGCAGAGCGCTATGTTGTCATTGGTGTTATGTATTATACAATGCCGCTTGCGTGCGTTCCAATTGTCAGTAAAGATACTGATGCAATCACACGATCATGGATTCGAATGTTTTTCTCAGAACTTTTGATTCTGGTTCTCAATCTATGGTTCATGGTAATTTTCCAATCAGCAATTATCGATAATCCTATGGAAAAATCCGTAACTGTAAATGGCTATACCTGTGGGGGAATCCTGTGGTGCTTCATTGCTTTAGCATTCTTAAAAACTGCACAAAGCATTGACTCTCACATTGCAGCTTTGGGTCTTACAACCGCACAATTAGGTCAAGGTGTCGCAAATACTTTACTTGCTACTGGAGCCGGATTAAGACGTGGCGCAAGAGCAGCACAGCATGCTTTCGGATTAAATCCAGCTACTGTTTTTGCAGGAAATGCTTCAAACGGGACCACAAGGACACAGAGGAAGGCAGCTCAAGGGCTGTCAAAACAGGCAGATTCAGTCAAATCTGTATCTGATCCTACACATGTAAAAAATATGGGACGTGAACAGTCTTATAAATTCATGAAAGACAGACCAAATTTCTCTTTGAACGGAGAGGCAGCTCGTGCCTACGCAGAAAAATTTCTTCCAGAGAATATGAAAGAGCAGCTTAGTAAAGGTGAATTTATGGGCGGTACCGCACAGAATGGTAATTTTGAACTTGAATACAAAGATCAAAACGGCAAGCTCTCTAAGATGAGCTATTCAGAAACACAGCCAGATGGAATCAGTCAAAAAGTCAGCTTTGGCGAAACAAGCGGCTTCTTGAAAAATACGGGTTCTCCATATCAAATGAATGATATTAACGATGGTAGCTCTTATAAAGAATTCGCGCAAGCTCACTTAAATGGTACTGATAATTTCCTCGATAATTCCGGTTTTGTTTCATCCGAGGAGCTTAAGGGATCCACTATCAGTCCTGCGGACGATGGAAGTGATTCTTTAATTTTGCGGGATGCAGATGGCTATGAGATTGCCAGAATTTCACCTTTTAATGATCAGCATGCGGACAACCTATCGGACAATACAGTTATTGGTGAAGGTTCAGACGGACTTTATCGTGCTGATTTCAATACCACGCCGAAAATGCCGCTTCCGGATGGATACGAATATGCCGGCGATGTATGCTTTGATGCCAACAATAACCCAGTACCTGAAAATGAAATTGCAACCACTGAGGGAACGCATTTTCAAGAATCCTACAAGACTCCAGATGGAAATTATATTTCTGCGAGAGAAATGGATGCCCTTATGCATGATCAATATATCTTCAATGATGATTATGCCGGCAATATTTCTTATGCCTCCAATGGCAGTGAGTCTGGATTTGTAGATGCAAATGGTAAGTCACTTGATCTGAGCAAAGCTGGATGGAGTCAAACTGAGGATCCTGATATTTATCAGAATGCATATACCGGATGCACTGCGACAGGAGAGCAGATTGCTGCAAACATGGCGAGTCCACAATATGCAGCTCAATCTTACGGTGGAATTGATAATGAAGGAAATCCAGTTTACTTCGATAATGCATCTAAGATAGCTGTCAGCAATGAAGCTATGGAAAACGCTCCAAAATATGGCGAAGCTTCCTCTATTCACGGATTATATAATTCGGAGACTGGTAGTTTTGATGCTAATGGGATTGGGAAAAATGTTGAGGATCTTCTTGATAAAGACTATTCATTCTCAGGATCTGTTGGAGCCAATGTTTCAAAAGCATATATGCCTGAGTTGAAAAACGAAGCCATTGAGTCTGCTTCTCTGGATAAAGATACTCTTACTGTTCAACGAAAAGTTGACTTGAACGGTAACGAGGGTATTAAGACAGACCATTATTGGAGCAACATTGCAGACGGATCTACAAACAAGGTATTCCAAAAAGTCAACAGCGCAGGTTCCTCAACCTGGTATAAGGTTCCAGATCGCCAAGGTGATACCAGTTATCGCGAAACTCCTTATGCCGCTACTTCATCAGAATCTAGCGGTACTCGTAGATCTGATAATGGGCGTTCAAATCCAAATGAACACTCCGTATTTAATGGCAATTTAATAAACGATAGGCACAACGGAAAATCCCAGTCTGAACCATATAATAGTTCAGATAATGCCTATGCAGGTGGGAATAATCGCTTCACTCCTAATCGAAACAAAAAGAAAGGACTTAGGAATAACAAGTATAAACCCAGAGAATAGCTTGTAATGTGAAAGGTATATTATGGCGGAACACGAAAATAAGGACCATGTTTCAGACACTCTTGAAGCCGGTATGGACACAGCCGGCGATATTGCCAATAACGCATATAATCACTATAAGGATCGGCAAAATGTAGCCTCTGGAAATACTCCGCAAAGGAATAATTCTTCAGGCAATTCTACCAAAAGCAAGGATTCAAATAGTCCTTCTAAAGTTCCGGATTCTCCTCAACCAACAAATAATACTTTTTCATCCAGCCCTAATGTCAATGCCGGAACTGCGGGAGCGGCATCCGGCACCGGAACATCCGTTGGCACATCCGGTGCCAGTTCCGTTGCCGGTACAGCTGCGGGAGCCTCCACAGGCACCGCAGCTGGTGCTGCGACCGGCGCGGCGGCAGGTACCGCAGCCGGTGCTGCGGCTGGTGCCGGTGCTGGTGCTACAGCCGGAGCTACAATAGGAACCGCTGTTGGTCCTTTGGGTACTGTTACAGGAGCTGTGGTAGGCGGTGTTGCATCGTCCATTATCAAATGGATTGTTATTTCAAGCCTTTTATTTCTTTTTTGTATCGCCGGTATTGTTGAAGAGTTGGTGCCAAATCTTATTTTAAAGCCGGTTGGAGAAGCGGTGAGCCTCATTAAGGGCATTGTAAGTAAAGTCACCGATGCCATTCACAACTTTATAAATTTTTTTACTGGAAATGATACGGACGATACGGAGATGGTGGAAACCCTGGAAGATGCCACACAGTATTGCGTAGATGTCATTGATGAGATGCTTGAAAGTGCTTATGAAGACGCAAGAGAAGAAGTGCAGAAATTATGTGAAGAAAAAGGATATGATTACCAGACATCTATTGATTCTCTAGGCTCAGAAGGTGGCATGTTTAATACGACAAACTACGCCTTTATCATTTCCACATACTCAGTTACCACTGATTTTAACAACGTAACCATAGCAGACTTCAAATCACAGCTTCGTAAAAAGTTGAAAATCACTTATACACTTTCAACGGAAGAAAAAGAAAAAGAAGAATACGATCCTGTTATGATTCCAAAATATGAAGCAACTACTGTTCGTATTTGTGTAGATGAGGATGAAGATGAGGAAGGTAACACGGAACACGATTATGCTAATATTACCGTATACAAAAAAACAGATGAAGTTGATAAGCGACCGGATGGGACCGGATACTGGATCAGTAATTTAGATGGAGAAGAAGTCACTAATTATGTACCCGCAACACTATACCCAAACAGCGGACATGATGATGATATCCTGGAAGACTATTATATTTTAGGATCTACAGTTGATCTCGCAGAAAAAGTCTTAGTAAAGCCCACAGTCAGAACTGTCAAATATGCCGATGTTACTCTATCTCCGTTTAAAAATGAAGATGTCTATACAATGTTTGGCGTAGATCCTGATGGAATCTATATGGACGGATATGAAACGACCAACCGTCAAATCATCGAGGCACGTATGAGAATGATTGAAAATATTGTCAACGACATTCTCACCACTGCACATTCATCCTATGGTGGACAAGGACTGACTCAAGAAGAAATCGAACAGTATCTTGCAAATCTTCCTGAAGGGACATCCGGTAATCGAAAAGAGGTCATCAAAACAGCCCTTACTCTTGTCGGAATGGTTCCGTATTATTATGGTGGAAAAGCACATAATACCGGCTGGAACGATGACTGGTGGAGTGATTGTGCTCCAGATTTAAAAGGGCGTACCAAATGGGGACTTGATTGTTCCGGATATGTTCAATGGTGCTTTGCGACTGCGGGATTCAACGGCGGCAGCCTTGATTCCGTACTAGCTTCTACAGCCTCGATCAGTCAGCTCCAATATATCGAAAAAGATGATTTACTTCCTGGTGACATTGGGTTGATCTACCAGGGCGATTCAAAGCATACCGGCATTTACATGGGAAACGATACTTGGATCCACTGCTCCAGTAGTGGAACAGTCGTAATATCGCAAAACTATAATTTCCCTATATATAAGCGATATCATCCTTCTGAAATGGGGCAGGACAATTATTATAAGAATACAATCAGCTTATATAATAATACATCATTCTCTTATAGTGGTGACCAGTGGTATTTCATTGCACAGGTTATCTTGCAGGAATGCTCAACAAATACAGAAGGTACCATTGCCGTTGCAGAATGTGTTCGTTATCGTTGTCTGAGTTCAAGCTTTCCAAACGATCCTGTTTCGGTTCTTACCCAGGCAAAGCAATTTGAAGCATACTCAAGTGGTGCATATAAAAAGCGAATGCCAACTTCTGATCAAATTGATCTCATCAAGCAGGTAATTGGCGGGACAAAGAGTGTGTTAAAAGATGGGCGTGTTTTATATTTTCTATCTTCATCGGCACATCGATCCACATTTCTAACGGGAAAGAGCTGGCTTGCAAAATCCGGCTATAACTTTTTTGGTGAATATGGAGACAATGCTTTTTACTACAATCCGAGGCTTGCCAAACCAGATATTTCTCTTTCTGTTGATGTAGGCTCGTCCTCAAAAGTAAATGCCGAAACCAAACACATACCGAATAACAGCAGTAACAATGGAGTCGTATACTTCGGACAGTCCGCAAGTGCCGGAGGCGGTGAATGGGCGCGCGTTCCATTTGGGGATGCTGATATTGGTAAAAGTGGCTGCAGTGTAACTTGTCTGTCTATGGTGATCAGTTACTTTCGAAGCGGTGCAGCATCTTCCGGATGGGTATATCCAAACGATGTCGTTTCCATGATTCAGAACAAGACTGGAAACTACAACTATTTCCATACAAGCGGCGGACAGTCCTGGGATATTTTCAGAAATGTAGCTTCTTGGTATGGATTAAAATGCAGTGCTATTGCTTCAAATAGTATCATCTTAAGTTTACAGCAGAACCGCCCAGTGATTATGTCCTGCAAACCTGGTGAGTTTACTAAAAAGGGACACTTCATTGTCATCACAGGCATTGACAGCAACGGATATTGCTGGGTTAATGATCCATCCCACCCAGAAAAGAGCTACAAACCATATACAGTAGATGCTCTTATCCGGGAAGGAAAAGGATTTTGGACTTTCTATCAGTAGAGCGAGGAAAAATTATGAACAGAAAGATTTTTTTATTAACTCTCATGAGTGTATCCCTGTGTCTTACCCCCTGTGCGGCATATGCCGCACAGGGCGAAACAGACATGTATGGGAATCCGATTGATTGGGATGAGAACGGAATTGGAAATGAAGATGATGACGGATCTGATGACACTTTCTCTGAAGATTCACTTATAATTCCAGATAACGAAGAGAAGAGTAGTGCTCCATCTGACGAAACATCTGGCGGGCATGAATCTCAAACAGACATTTACGAAACGACCGCACCTAGAGAAGAAGCACATTCAACTGATTCTGTCAAAGTCGGTACCGTAATTGTCAAGTTCAGTGTGCCGGATAACTGGGGGCGAGACGATATCATCCTTGGACTTTACAATAAAACAGAGGGAGAAAAATATGATATTTCTTTATATCATGATCAAGGTTACAAGTCCGAAGCTCTTCTTCCTGTCGGAGCCTACGAAGTAAGAGGGGCAAATATTTCCGGTGATCAAATCAATGCACAGCCTATTTATTCGGATACATCTGACTTTGAACTTCAAGAAGATGATCCACAGTATATATCGCTTCGTCCAGCACAGCTTGAAGTTTCTGACGAATCAAGTATAGAAGAAACTCACACTGATGACGCGAATGATGCTCGCAGCGATTTTTCAGTACGTAAGATGCTACTTTCTCTTTTGATTGGTATCGGTATTGTCGGTGGATCCGGAATAATTGCATTTAGATGTTTCACACATAAAAAGGAGTAATGCTCTATGAATAATATCGAAGACGAAAATTTAAATACATATATTATTCCACTGAACTACAATGTACCAGGCAAATGGCATAACATTTCCATTCCGAACTTAATTGAAGGCGCTATCTTAGCAGCCATCGTTGATATCCCGATATTGTCCATTCCATTTACTTTTCAATTCAAGTTCATTTTATTGATATTATGTAGCACTGGCTTAGTTGCTTTTGCATTGGTCGGCATTAACGGAGAGAGGATTTCCTCGTTTATGTTAGTAGCTCTCAAATATCTTCTGAAACTTCTGTCCCAAAAAACAGTATATCATATGCGAAAGGTAGGCGTACAAAGCATTGAAACATCTCAGAATAGAAATACCGGAAACACGTCCCGTGCGGAGAAGCTTATCTCTAAACTCAGGCAAATCAAAAAGTCCTCAAACAAAGAGGGCAGTAGTAAAGAGCAAAGCTGAAAATTACGTCCAGGACTGGCTTCCATTCGAGAAAATCATATACAGTGCTGGACTGATCAAGCTTAAAGATGGGCGCTATATCAAGATACTGGAGATTGATCCACAAAATTTTGATTTAAAGAAGTCCAAGGATAAGAATTCTATCATTGCAGAGTTTCAAAAGTGGATCAACATATCTCCGTTTTCTTTCCAAATAAAAGTAATTACCGAAAGAACTGATACTTCATCCATGTTCGAGAGATTAAATCAGAAGACTCAAATGGAATCTGATGAAAAAGTTTTGGCTGCAAAGAAAGACTATACAACCTTAGTGAAGAGTATTGCCTCAAAAGAGGCTTCTGGAAAGCGCTTCTTCCTCATCATTGAATATGAGGGAGACCCTTATGATAATTATAAATCATCCTCTAAAGAGAGCAAGATTATCACTGACATGAATAATGCAATTGATATTATCAGTAGGAAATTCAATGAAATTGGAAATCCGATCATAAAGCATGAATCTGAAACATTATTTCTTGAAGACTTTTTATATCATTTCATTTGCAAACGGTCTTCCAGAGAGAATACGCTTAAGCAAAGGAAAGATCGACTCATACGCGATATGCGTTTCGTACAGTCCATGAGATATCCAAATGATATTTCCTTAGCCAGCCAGATTCCACAATTGCCCTTATCCTCAGTTATTGCACCAAAGGGTATGAACTTCTCAACTCCAACGTATTGTGTGGTAGACGGTATATGCTACACATTTCTATTTATAAGAAATAATTCCTATCCAAGAAATGTATACGCTAACTGGACCAGTTGTTTGAACTTTGGTGAAGGTGTTGACATTGATTTCTTTTTCGAAAAGTTGGACCGTGAAAAAACAGTAACCAATTTAGGACGTGTATTAGCACGAAAAGGCGGAGACCTTCAGGATTCGCGTGAAAATGAACGCTATGAAGTTGAAGAAGTGATTCGTGCCGGATCAGAAATCCAAAATCATATGCGTGCCGGAGAAGATCTGTTCATGGGAGTAACCATGATAACCATCTGGGACTACGACCTGCAAAGCATGCGGCAAAAGAGAGGACGAGTGATCAATATTTTAAAGTCAAATCAGATTAAAGTTCTTCCTGCCCTCACTGAGTGCGAAGAAGCATTTAAAATGACACTGCCGATCCTATATATCAACAAACATCTATTCACAAAATTTGAACGTAACTTTTTATCTTCATCATTGTCAAGTATATATCCATTCAATGAGCTTCGCTTACACGATGAAGATGGTTTTGTTCTCGGACTGTGTGGTGAATCGATTGCCGTATACAATAATTTTGATAGTAAACGATATATCAATGCAAACATAGGAATTTTTGGTCCTTCCGGTAGTGGTAAAACTTATCTGAACCTTACCCTAGCGCGTAGACTTCGCCTCAATGATGTCAGTGTGTTATTCATTCTTCCGTTAAAGGGCTATGAATATAGAGAAGCGGTCGAAGATATTAACGGTGTTTTTATCGATCTGTCTCCTGGCTCAGGCATCTGCCTAAACATCATGGAAATTCATGCAGAGGCAGAGATTGATAAAGCGATCCTGGCTGATGCAGAAGTCACGCGTAGAAGTAAACTGCAAAACCAGATCACGCAGATCATCACTTTTCTCCAGCTTTTACTTCGGGATGATAAGCTTTCCGCAACGCAGGAGAGTGAATTGGATTCAACGCTGAGTGAACTTTACAGCGACTTTGGAATCACACACGACAATCTGTCTCTGTATGATGCGAACGGAAAAATCAAGACCATGCCAACTATACAGGATCTATATGACAGATGCACAAAAAATCCAAAGCTTGAATCTATTGTCTCGATCCTGTATCCGTTTGTATCCCCGCAAGGCAACTGCCGAAATATGAACGGACAAACGAACCTAGATCTCAAAAACCGGGTGATCGCATTTGATGTATCAAATGCCGGAGATCGTCTGTTGCCAGCCTTTATGTACCTTGCACTTGTCTTTTGCTACGACAAGATTAAGGAGAATACTCATGATAAATATACCATTTTTCTGGACGAAGCCTGGAAATTTATGATCAACGAAATGGCAGAATCCTACGTAAACGAGCTTATAAAAATTGTTCGTGGATATGCCGGATCAGTCGTTTTCAGTACCCAGAACATGGCAGATGTCATCAAAGGAGAGTACGGAGAATCCATTCTCGATAACTGCGCAGCCAAGTTCCTTTTAAAGGCAGGAGAGAAAGAAGCCTCAATTTTCCAGAGCTTATTTAATCTAAATGATACCGAAATTAAATCAATCATGAAGCAACAAAAAGGAGAAATAACGCTTCTTGCAAACAGGGAAAAAATCCCTATTTTAACAAAAACATCATCCAGAGAACATGTACTTTATACCACAGATCCGAATGAAAGAAAGAAATTAAAAGAGCATGGGACACTGGCTTAATATTTATAATACATATACGTTTGATTTTATATCACACATCATATTTCTGTAATGCGTATTATTTATTGATTATTACATGGTAGATAAATTTATACTTGCATCGTTAGAGATAATACATAATAAAGTCAAATTATAACGTAATACGAAGGAGTTATGTCATGTATAACATTGGAAGATCTGCATATCAGAACCAATTAGCAGAAACAATTCGTGAATATGCGCGAATTTGTGGCTGTTTTACGAAGGAACAAGCGTATTTAATGTTCCTTGATAAGCATTATGAAACGATTGATAAACTGTTAAATACAATGTGTCAGCAAAGAGTTTTATTTCGAAAAGATGAGCGTTATTACACTCTGAATCCTGCCATCAAATTCGACTATGATATGATGAATTGCTTGTGGATTATGCTTGATTTAAAGGGAAGTAGCCTCCCAAATATGAACGATTTTTACTTCACAAGATGCACGAAACCAGCCTTAATTGCCTTTATAAAAAATGACACTTTATATGAAATTGTGCCAATTAACAGTTCCAGCGCAGAAAGCATTATTTTCCTAAATCGCCAGTATGAAGCTGAAACCATGGGTGGTTCAAATGGATTGCATGAGTATATTTTGGTGGTACAAAATACAGACATCGTAGACGATCTTCCACCATTAAATGCTCCGCATATGTTCGCTATTGTAAACGATATGCCCTATTCAGAAATGAACTATGAAGCAAAGAAAGTATGCAAAATCGATTATTACAAAGACGAGGAATAAGCCTATGGAAGAAGAAAACTCCGGCAAAAATTTTGTTGTTTTTAACTCATGGAAGCAGCGTTATCACTCCGGTAGTCATAGCCTCCCAAATATCCTTAATATGCACGATAGGGATGCTGAATTTTCGAATACTCTTGTTGAGGAAATTATAACTTTTATTCAACGCGCATCCTCCATTTTAAAGGTTGCCATGAATAAAGGAATATATGAAATTGATGATTTATCCTGGTCTGCAAATCTTTTGGAAAAAGCTCTGAATAACATCCGATTATTGTCATATGCAATAAAAGATGATGCTCCAAATTCGGATCAATTAAGCACAGATAGATTATTCATTTCCCCGACATCAGTAAAAATGACTGATACTTATATAAAGTTTGATTTTCCAATTTTAATGCGAAAGCGGAGGGCTGGTACAAAGACTCATTACTATGATTTATCATTAAAAGAGGCGCTAAATGGAATGACTATTCCGTCCCAGTATACTTCCCAAAATATCACCATGATTTTTCTTCATTGCTATAAAAAAGAGCATGTGAACCTGGTGCGAAAAGATCACGATAACATTGATTTAAAATGGATCATCGATGCATTAAATAATTATTTTTTCATCGATGACGGTCCGTTGCGTACATGTTTATTTCAAAATTCCATCGTGGATGACTCGGATCATACGATTATTTATCTTGTTCCAACCAGTCATCTCGGAGAATTTTTAACTGAGAAAATTCCGGAATGGGAGCGAAGAAGAGAAGTGACCGATTCATCAGAATCCGATCCTAATCTTCTTCCAAAAATTCAAAAATAATGCACCATTTTCCGATGTTGAAAACCCGGTATTTTTCCGACTGAGTTATCCACATTTTTTTACCGGGGTGGAAAATTCGAGAAAATTCAGATTTTATAAGGAATTTACGACAATTAAATGACCAAAAATCATGGTTGATTTATGTAGTGGTGCATTATTTTTGCATAAAGAACATTGTGAAAGATTTCATGTAGGATTTGGATTATCTTGCATTTGATAAATTGTGAATTAAAGAGGGTAGCGATGAAAGTAGAGTACGGGTCGTTTAAATACAAATTGCTTGTTGCGATGATGCTGGCGGGTGAATATCCATATAAATCATTGGATTTATGTCGTGAAAGTGACACAAGGAAAAAGAACAGCATATCAGAATTAAAAAATGCGGGAATCATCACAACAGCAACTGCTTATGATATCAAGCGAATTCGTTTTAAAATGTTTAATAAACGAAAAGGTGAGTTTGCTGATGAACTATTTGATGGTGGAGCAGAATATAAACCGGATATACATGAAAATGGACTTAGCCGCTTGGAAAGGAAAGATCGAATAGCTGAAATAATAATTATGATGTTAGAAGCCGGAATAAATGTGACTCCAGATTTAAAACCAAAACCGGATTGTGAAAAAGCCTTAGAACAAACTGCATCCTGTTTACCATATTTTATAACAAGCAGAGAAGCCCGAGAAGCAATCACTATTAAAGAGGATAAAGGAAAGGGAGCCAGGTTTCATGGAACACTCGTAAGTGCTGGTGGAATGTATAACATATACAACATGGGTTCTATTAAAATGGGATGGATTCGACCTGCCGAAAAAACAGCAATTGACTTCAATGAGCAATATCAAAAGAGAATGATTCCATGGGGCAATAACTACGCGGAATGGTATGGGAAAAGCGCAATCATCTTATCAAGAAATCTATGTTACATAAATGATTTTATAAAAGGGAAAATTGATTTAAGAGGCTGTGACAACATTTCCAGTAGAAACAAAGTGGACATCAATGATTATTATGAGCATACCTTTTATCTCCCGCTTTCAAGACAGGGACAGATAATGCTCAATATTATGTGTCACAGGAAATGGCATTATTATCTAACGGGATTATTCTTTGAAAAAGAAGATCTTGCACAACCAGAGATAAAGCTTTCTATTGCCTGTGACGCAGCAACAAGAGATGGCTATTATTGCCTGGTGTTCATGGATGGTGATATTGGACGTTTGAAGCGTTTTACCGAAATGTCTATTTCTCCAGATGATTATGGGAAATTCAAAATCATCTGTTACGACTTCCAGAAAGAAATTGTAGAGTCAGTTGCACCACAGGGGATGGATATTATTTCCTATCCTTTTGAAGATGTCGTAAACGCGTTTTATGGAGTATATGACCAGTTTGAAAAAAAGGAGGAGACTGGAAATGAATAACAATGGGTTTTCAAAAACGCTTGAACGTATAAAGTATTACTGTTTAAAAAATAAAAAGCAGTTCCATTTACAACTGATTGTGACTGCTGCCATTTCAATCATCCTGATCGGGCAATTAGGAGCATCAAGAGATTTCATTACTGGCGTAACAAAACGTATAACCAAAAATCCGTTTATGATTTTATGGCATGCAATTACCATGTTTCCCTTGACCTTTGGAATATTCCTGCTGCTGAATATCGTCATCCTCGTTCTGTTCACGAATATGAAAGATAACCTCTACGATAATGAACGGAATTTCCAAATATCCGAAAAAGGAACCATGGGTACTGGTGGATTCATGAAAGCCGAAGATAAGCAAAACGCATTGTACATGGATACCATCGAAAATACGAATGGCATGATCCTTGGAAAAGATCCCGACACTGGGTTGATCCTTTCCCCCCGCGAGAACCTGTTCCTCAACGGACATAAATATGTCTGTGGTGGATCCGGTGCCAGAAAGACAACCACGCAGGTAATGAACGACCTTTACCAGTATCTCAAAGCCAATGAGTCTTTCATGGTGACGGACCCAAAGGGCGAGATCTATGGAATGCTTGCAGCAATGTGTAAAAAACACGGCTATAATGTGAAAGTCTTGAACCTGGTCAACTTCATCAATTCGGATGCCATTGATTTTGTAAAATGCTGCCGGGATGATAACGGGAACCAGGATGTAGAAGTAAAAAATGTCATGACATTGGTTGCCGTCATCATGGCAAACACATCCGATGAAAAAGAAGCAGGATTCTGGAAGGATCAGCAAACCGGACTTCTGACTGCTGCCATCCTGTATGTTATGTACGATCACACGGGACTTACAGAGCCGACTCTGGGAGGAGCCTATAATTTCATCATCAACAATCGTCTGTCGGAGCTGGAGCGTAAATTCAGAAACCTCGACCCGACACATCCTGCCAGAATCCAGATCAGTGATTTCCTGGACTCCAAAGAGGAGATTCAGTCCAGTGCCAAACTCGGACTTAAGCAGAGACTTCAAATTCTCCAGCTCAACTCCGTCCAGCAGATCATCTCCAGGGATGAGATTGATCTCGTTGAACCTGGAAGAAGCAAATGCGCATACTTTATCATCATGTCCGACCAGGAGAGAACCTTTGATTTCATATCAAGCCTTTTCTTCTGTATGTTCTTCATTAAGATCGTTGCCTACGCGGATTCTACAGATGAGCGAAAGACTAAGGTTCCGGTTCACCTGGTAATGGATGAGTTTCCATCCATCGGTACGATTCTGGATCTGTCCCGTAAGTTTGCCACACTTCGTTCCCGGCAGATTCTGATCACCATCATCTTTCAGAACATCGGGCAGGTCATGGATAAGTATGAGAAGCATGAGTGGCAGACCATTCTTTCCAACTGTGATATCGGAGTATATCTCGGAGGAAACGATTCAGAAGAGACTGCCAAATTCTTTTTGAATCGTATCGGAGAACTCACTGCTGTATCAAAGGGAATCCGAAAGGAAGAGAGTATCTTTTCCCCAACCGGGAACCGCTTTTATCCGACCAATACAGTGACCGAGTCTGAAACAAAACGTCCGGTCATGACGGTCGATGAATTTATGCGACTCCCACTGGATGAAGCCATTGTTCTTCTAAAGTCGAACCGACCGCTTAAAGTTTTAAAGTTCGTCCATACCGAGCATCCGTACTCCAAAGAGATCGTGGAGCTTAATGCGGTCTTCCATATCCCGGTCTGGAGACGGGAAAATGAGGGATATCCGCTTGAGTTTACCGATAATGAGCTGGCACCGCTTATACAGGAGATGCTTGCAACCCGGCAAATGGCACAATACCTTTCGGATCGTAACGCAGACCGGACCTACGACTTTATGACCTACCTTGCAGAAAACCGTCCGGATATCTTTCCGACATACCGGGATATCTATATGGAGCGGATCCGGCAGGAACAGGAAGCCGCCAATGAAAGTAACATTCGGAACACAGCCACTCCGGCAGACGGGTACACGCAGGAAAATGCAAATGCAGAATTCTTTACCCAGGAAAATACGGGCAGTGCGCAACAGGGATACGAAAGGGACCAGCAGGATGAGAGCCTGGGAACAAAGAGACCTGCTGCCTCATCATCCGATTCATCGTCTGCTTCATCCGAACCATATGAATCATATGACTCATACAGTTCAACCGTAACTCCCGCTGCCTCGTTCACCGCTCCCGGCACCTTCGCATCATCCGGCACCGCTCCGGCAGACGCAGGAAACACCAAACATCCGGCACCCCCGCTTCCGACTATGCCGCCGCTTGCATCCGGATATGCATACGGGCAGTCCGTGGAAGCCGGCTCTTTTGGAACACCAGGCACCGGAAGGAATGGAATGCCAAATACAGGAGACCACAATGGCATCGCGCACAGAGGATCAGACAACATCGGAAGTGGCAATCCAGGACAGGCTTCCCCCGCCGCTTCCCCGCAGACAGTCGAATCCATGAGAAGTTCTGTTTCTGCTTCTGCTGCCGGACCGGCAAATCCGTCCCAGGCGGTTTCCCAGAATAACGGAAGAGCTGACGGAATTACGGGAACCGGCAACAGACCTTTCCTATCCGGAGCAGACACTCCCGCGAATCCTTATGCCGCATCCGGTACAGGGGATCCCGGTATGGGAGCATTCGGAGCCGGGAACAGCTCCCCCCGCCGCTCCCAGCGTCCTAAACGGACCTTTAAGAAGGTTGATCTGAAAGCGGAAATCGAGGAAGCGGAAGAGAACCAGAAAAAGCAAAAAGAGCAAAAGAAAGAAGCAGGTAAGGTTACGCAGACTGCGAGTCCTGCTGCCAAGAATGATCCTGGACCTTCGCCTAACATCACAGGAGAAACCTCCAATGCTTCCGCTACAGGAGTCACACCATCCGGATCAGCATCCCAGATCGCCGGATATGCCGCAGATGCAGAGATCTCTTCCCGGGAATCCGCAAATCCATCTGCTCCGCTCCCTGAGAATGCAGAGAGCACAAATGGACTGGATTCCCATAGAAACGATCCGAGCGATCAGTCGGATCCTTCTCCCGCGAAAGAGGCTGTACCGATAAACACACCCCCCATGGACCAGACCACCGCCTTAAACGGCAAAGACCACGATCCAGGACAGGAGTCCGGATGTGAAACAGAGGCAGCGCCGAATCCGGGAAGTGTTATTCCTCTTACAGATGCAGATATAGCTCCGGATACAGAAGCAGGATCAGAAGCATCCGGACTGTCCAGGCATCCGGACGTGGAACATAAAGGAGCGGCAGAGACAAGCGCACAAGAAGATGAGCATGCAATAAGAGAAGGAGTTGATCCGGCAGCAGAAGACCGGACAACAGAAGCGAAGGATAAGGCATCCGTAGAGGAGCAGCCAAAAGAGCATCGGGCTGAAGGGCAGCAGACTGGATCAAATCGTAGCGGGGCAAAAGCCTCCTCCCGCTCCCTAAAGCCTGTGCATCCGAATCTGGAGCGGGAGACCACAGATTCTATCATCCAGGAACATCGATCTCCGGACACACCTGCTGCCGGATCAGGCGATCGATGTGAACGCGGAAATGGAAACGGATCCAGGACCGGATCTATTTCCGCACCTGATACCAGACCTGCAGCCCCGTCCGGATCCGGAAAGCCTTTATCCGCCCCCGCAGACCTTTTCGGACCATCCAGCCAGGGAACAGACCAGAATGGAACCGGAAACCGCTTTACAGCTCTGAGCGCGGATCCAAGCCGGGAACAGCCGCCCATTCCGCCGCACCCCATTACGAAGACCAATTTCCGGGTGTTTGACATCCATGCCGCATCCCCTTCCTCCTCTCTTGAAAAGAGTGCGGAAGCTGCATCCCCAGCCATCCAGCATGAGGTAGGGATCAAGCGGAAGGGTGACACCCACAAAAAGGGATTAAAGAAGATCACGCCATCCGATGAGTAGGAAAGGAAGACAAAAAAAGGAGAATGCACCTGGAAAGCAGATGCGTTCTCCCGGACCAGCCGGAGAGCAGTGTACTCCGAAGCATCCGGTCACAGCCGCACACTTATGAAACCTGCAGCCAGGATCTTCATCGATGCCAGGCAAGACAAAGAGACCCACTCCCGATCGGAGCCGTGAGGCAGCAGGACCCTCTCCGATCCCGGAACGGGATTCGCGTCCTGCTGCCTAAGAAAGCCTGTCTGTCCGTTTTGCTGCTCCTTTATATCAAGAAGCATGAAGCAAAGAAAACGCTCCCAGGCTCCCGGCACGGAAAAGATGCATTCCAGGGATCACTTTCCCAGGATCCAGTCCCAATCATTCCAGGCTGGACCTCATCCGCCCCTGGCGATTGCCATCCAAATAACCGTACCATAAGCACCACATTCCAACCGAAGCACAGAATCGATACGCAGAATCGAAACACAGCGCCATAACCATCACAAAAACCGAAAGGAGCATCCTCATGATTTCATATCATACTGATTTCATCCACCCTCCATAAGCATCCGGATTGAACACCCGCTATCTAACGATCGTGTGATGCCCTCTATGGAGAGCAATCAAATAATGTGGAGAAAAATAAAAAAAGAGAGGTACCGATTATGCCGAGAAGAAAAAAAGAAGAACTTGTTAATGCACTTGCAGACGCAGACCAGGAGTCCTTACAGAGCATGTCCGGAGAGACAGATGATGATTTCGTCATCGGGAACCTGGATGCAGAAGCCCAGAATCAGGCAGCAGACTTTTTAAAGGCAATGGATGAACGCCAGAAGATCACCGCATCCAAAGCGAAGAAGCGCGGCTTATATAACGATGACAGAAACGCGACCATCGCCATGGACGATGCTGATCTGGAAGATCTCATCACTGATGAGGACATCCGTTGGGAGACCTATCAGAAACTGAGCGCATCCCTCCTCAGCGGAAGCGTGCAGAAAGGAACCGTCTTCAAAGCTGCCGTAAGAAGCAGAGAGGAAGGAAAGCCTGGTATGCCGACTGCCATCATCACGATGGATGATGATAACTACTTCAAGATCAAGATCCCGTTCACAGACTTCATTCCGAAGGAGCGTATGTCGGAAGTTCGTGGTGAGACTCCGGCAGACAAGTTAAACTACATGGATCTCATGATCAATAAGAGAACGGATGCACAGGTATACTTTGTCGTAAAGAAACTGGATGAGGAGACTGGTGAAGTCATTGCTTCCAGAACAGAAGCCATGGCAAAGATCTCCCGCTCCAAATGGTTCGAGAGAACGCGTGACAATAAATATACCATCAATGTCGGCACTCCGGTCCTCGGCATTGTCCAGTATGTAGACCGAGCTGCGATCTGCGTGGATGCCCTTGGCGTTGAGAAGGTCATCGATGTCAATGATGTATCCTGGATCCGTTATAGCGACTTAAGGGATGCGCCGTTACGCCGTGTCGCTTCAAAGACAACCCGTACATACGAAGAGGTTCCGTATAAGCCTGGAGATCCGATCCGTCTTATGGTTACCGGAATCAAGCGTGTATTCACAGATGCAGAGGGAAACACCTATGTGGATGATGAAGCTCTCGGGAAGAGAGGATTACGCCCGAAACAGCTTGGTGTGGCTTTAAGTGTCAAACTCTGCGAAGAGAATCCGGATAAGCGTTACTACAACGATTTCGAACTGGGGGATAAGGTCTCTGCAGAGATCACATACGTAAACGATCGCGGAATCTTCTGCAAGATTGCCAACAAGAGATCTGCATTTATCCGCTTTAACGCAAACTCCACCGCACTTCCGTTAGTCGGAGACAAGGTCATCGTCCGCATTACCGGAAAAAACGATGAGAACTACCAGATCAACTGCGATATCGTATGGACCCGTTAAGAAACGAACGGATCCCAGCATAATAAGAACTCCCAGGGGGCTTTTTTAGGCTCTCCTGGGAGTTCTTGCATGTCATATCGGAAGGTCCAAATACCAGGTTGCATCGGCAGCAGGAGCGAAAAAGAACCAGCCTGGACAATCACCTTCTCACCAGTCTCAACAGAATCAAAAAGCGTAGACCTGACGCAATCAGGCAATCATCTCAAATCCCGTTTGAGAAGCCATCGAACATTCACCCACGCCCATGCGGTGCAGCGGCTCCTATGGACGTGGTACTCTGCCTGAATTTATAGATTTTACTGTCCACGCTTCTGTACGCGGCAAACAGATGATTACAGTGGTTATTAAAGAACCAACTCCAGCCTTCAAACAAATAGGATTACTTCCTGCAAGCGCTTTCCACGAGGGGATAAATCTGGAGGAATCCGGAGGAAAACGTAGATCCATTTGACATCATAGGCGCTGTCCTGTACAATAAATGCAACGGACCGGGAAGTTGATCACAAGTGAATCGTGCGAATCTCAAGTGCTCAGAATTTCCCTGAACGATTCGCACCAGAAAAGGTGAAATATCGCCCGTTTTTTATTCATCTCGTATGTTTGGATGAGAAAATAGAATATACTTACGCGAAATGTAGTCTTTTTACATAAACGGGCACTATATTTTGCGGTCGCATCTCGCAAGGGATGCGTGGATTTTAGCACCCTTGATATGGACAAGGTAATAACCGTCCCCCGTCGCATCTCGCAAGGGATGCGTGGATTTTAGCATAAAGCAGGAAAGTGTAAATGTATCAATTAAGGGGTCGCATCTCGCAAGGGATGCGTGGATTTTAGCTCCATTTGATATAATTTTTTTCTTCTTTTTCCACGCCGCATCCCGCAAGGGATGCGTGGATTTTAGCATATATGTTTTTCAGGAGTATTAGAAAAGAGTCGTCGCATCCCGCAAGGGATGCGTGGATTTTAGCATAACCATCTCCGGAACCGACACTTCCATTAAGCCGTCGCATCCCGCAAGGGATGCGTGGATTTTAGCGACTTATTTTACAAACGTGAATGGAAAAATAGTGGTCGCATCCCGCAAGGGATGCGTGGATTTTAGCTTTGGTACATATGAGACTGAGAAAGAGCGTGATGTGTCGCATCTCGCAAGGGATGCGTGGATTTTAGCACAGGAAAAACTCAAATTGCAGCAGGAGATATTGTCGCATCTCGCAAGGGATGCGTGGATTTTAGCATCGTAGGCTTTTCTATAAGTTGTGTAAGATGTTGTCGCATCCCGCAAGGGATGCGTGGATTTTAGCGAGCGCCCGATCGACCATGAGTTATTTGACCTTGTGTCGCATCCCGTAAGGGATGCGTGGATTTTAGCAGTCCGTTATTTACCGGACGGATGGGGAAGATCTTGTCGCATTCCGCAAGGGATGCGTGGATTTTAGCAATATCTATAATATTTTGAATAATCCGGAACAGTGTCGCATCCCGCAAGGGATGCGTGGATTCTAGCACTCCTGGCTCCCATTTATTTCCAAACATCCAAGGCAACAGAAGACATCTGCTGTCTTGACTATATTCTCATCTCGATCTTCCCCCACATTGCCATTTGACATCCAGCCTATACAAATGATATGATTGTTGCACGGATGTCACAGGCATATGTTCGACAGGATTCAGACGGATGAAGCAGCACATATCACGAATAGATATAAATACAGCAGGCGCAATAAGCTTTTACTCGTTTCATTGGGTCTGCTATCGCATTTCCAGTAAATGCGTGGATTCAAGTTGGGATACTTCCAAGATCATCAGGTGTCTTTTATGTATGCTCTGTCAGAGGTCAGAGCATACATACTTTTCAATTTCACGTTTTTCACAAAATGTGTGGATTTCAGCATCCACCAGGCTTTTACGCTTATCGAATGCAAAATAACATTACCGCAATCAGTGCGTATTTCGCGAAACCTCTATTCCTACTCCTTCTCTCTAATGACTGCTGCCCGGCAAGTCTTGACATCCGAACTTATTCACGGACAAGCGCAACCGTCACTTCACACATTCTTATGCAATCCCCTGTTTTCTCCTTTCCCTTGACTCTTTATCCAATATAATATATCATAATATAAACAAATACATATATTTCTTTGTGACTCATTCCTTGCGGGATTCATCCATGTACAGTGCAGCTATCCATCGCACGGTGTGAGAAACAAACAATCGGAGGCATCAATGTCGCAGCACAAAACAATACCAAAAAAGATCAGACTGGAAGTTTATGAGAAGTTTGGTCATCGATGCGCTTACTGCGGATGCGATCTTGCATATAAAGACATGCAGGTGGATCATTTACACTCGGTCTATGTGCACACAGACCTTCACCAGTCCATGGCAGAAGAGGATATGTATTCGGTCGAAAATCTTATGCCAGCCTGCCGGCAATGTAATTTGTATAAATCCACTCTGCCGTTGGAAGTATTCCGGGATCGGATCCGCTCCGTCTTATGGGCGAACCTAAAGAAAGAGTTCAACTACCGGCTGGCACTAAAGTATGGATTGATCGAGGAACACGATGTACCGATTACCTTTTTCTTTGAAAATTTTTGAGGTACAGAAAGATTCCTGTTTCATGCCAACAATAAAAGAGGTGAAGTCATGTCAGCACCATTGAAAGGGCATCTGCGCAATCTTTCCACCGAGAGAGTTGGCGTAAAGGTGCGCAGGATCAAAAACACCTATACATTTGAGCTGTGTACGGACGAGGGAGTACTCCTGCTGCCTCCCGGAACGCCTGTCATCTATCCTGAAAAGCCCCTTCGCGTCATGTGCAAGGAAAAAGAAGTCCTGGCAGCAGGAACCTTTGTGATCACAGCAGAAACGATCGATCCATTTCACATCATCCTGGACATGTTCTAATGATGCCAGCCTCCGGAATGGATCGCCATCCCGATATAACTCGGTCACTTGCAAAATTTTCACAGAAAGGAGAGCGCATTCCACTCTCGATTCATAGAGATCAGAGTCCCCCGCGCAACATTTTTACATGGATAAAAAATTTGACAGCTATAGACTCAAACAAGAAATCATCCTTTTTCTGGAAGTAGCTTGGGATTTCATTTTGGATTGGTTCCCAATCGTTCTGACAACCCTAAGTGCTTGTTTCTTTATGACCGCTAAGGATGAAGACGATTTCGATGATGGAATTGACTAAAACATTCCGCAAAAAAATGTTCTCATTGTGATTATGCAGATGCTGGGATCCTCCTGCTGCCTCCGGATGCTATCCCACGGAAAGCCTATCCTCACAAAAAGTCCCCTGTTCGGTAGACTCTGGAGCTTTTCCAAGATATCGATCAGGGGATTATGTTTATCAAATCCGTGCCAATAATTCTGAGTCCTAAGCGTTTTAGAGCGGCAGCAGGAGGATTTTCATGCATTTTTGCTATTTCCTATGTCATACTTTGCAAACATTTTTACAACGCTCTCGTAGATAAAAGCATGACATTCATACCATCACTTCTCCCATGTGCCAATAAGGAGACAGTTTAGATATTGTTGATCCTTTGAGAGGATCTTTAATTTCGCGCCTTTCTGGACTACGACCTCATAATTCTCCTGCTCATCATTTACATTTCCAAGATATACAACATTGGATCCTTGAGGAACAAAGATCCGAAGTCTGGTATCATACGCATATTCACAGCCTTTTACCAAAGACGTACACAGGAACCCTTTCTCATACAGATCACAGTCTGGAACATCCTTCGCATTTTTCACCATGCCCTGAAACACTCCATCACATACTCCCCGATATAAGATCAGGTCTCTTTTACATGAGTGGGCGGCTATCATATCAGCAACTTGTTGATCAATATCTGCTTTCCCTGCTTTCTCCTCCTGTCTCAAACGCTCATTGATGCTTTCTGCGCAGTGTGCAATCACATACTCCATTGTTCGGTGCAAGGTCCCTTTCTGAAATATTTCCGGCTCTTGATTGACATAGCGATGTCCAAATTCTATCGCATGTTCCTTATCTGTAGCGAGCTTATCCCAATTTCTCCCATAATGAAAGCATAATTCACAAAATCGATAATAGGTGTTAATTTTCATAATCATCCTCCTACAATGGCTAAGACCAGTCTTGATGATCATTTTACATCATTTACAGTAAAATAGTGTGAAATTCTTGCGTTCACCATATAATGCCATTTACTGACTTTTCAGAATGGAGACATATCTGCCGCCGACAGCAATCGGTACTATGAGTAGACCCAAGAAAGCCAGCGGATTACAAGCCGCCACGCGAAGTAGAAATTGTACACCTCCTACATAGATCTGTATACGATAGATGAAAAATTGGGGAAAAACCGCGTCTACAGGAGTTACATAATGCATGAGTAGAACACTCACCATTTTCGCGATAGGTGAAACGAAATATTACTAAGGCTGGAAGAGGAGAGAGGCAGCAGTATTTCTGACTTCTTTCCTTTTCTTTTCAGCTTGCGCTTAAAAAGAGCAGATGGATCCTTTTGTTATCCACCTGCCCTTATTCTGCTTTGGCTTTTGCTATCTGGTCGATCTGCGACCATCCGCATATCCATGTTCATTTAACCAGTCTTTGTACACTGCCTTGAACCCGTTTTTACTGAATCCCAGGCACATGGAAAGATCCTGTCCATTGATCGGAGATACCAGGTCTCCAACTGCGTCTGTCACTTCAGCATCAGGTCTATCTGATTTTCCCAGTCTCGGAGAACGATATCCTTTCAAGACAAGTGGAAGATCTTCCCCGTAAACTGCTTCCATCTCTTTCCAGTCTTCAAATCGAATCTGATAAAAGATGGTGCATTTTGTACCAGTCAGATCATCGATCGCCTCACTGAAAACTCCTTTTCTCGTTAAGCTCTCGGAAACATTGCGATTTAATACCTCGTCTACTTCCTTCGGCTTATACTTCCCCTCAATATGTTCCAGGATGTTCTTTTCCGCAGCGTTGTCTATCCCTGGGATCCACAGATGCTTCTTTGCATACTCCGCTTTGCAGATCCAGTCAAGCACACGTTCCTTACGGCTCCTTAAAAGTCGCTGCCAGAACACCTTGATGCTCTCATTCGGGTGGGACCGGTATTCAGACTGTATCTTGCGGTCTATATCTTCCGCCAGGTGTTTTCTGATCACACGGTATACTTCCCGATCCATTCTCTCTGCCGGTCCGATGCACTCCGCGTACAGCCAGAGATCCTTTCCTCTGTACTCAAAAGGGCGAAGTGCAGACTGTACATAATCTACATCTGGAACATAGTCACTGCAGTAGAGATTCATCCAGAAATCTCCCCGGTGATCCATTCCAAACCGATCATTATATTCCGATGTGCTTACCGCCACTTTAGGATCAATGCCACACTTATAAGTCTGGTTCCAGGCAAAGATCTCACTTTTTTCTGCTTCGAGAGGGCAGCAGAACCATGTTCGGCAAGATAGTTGTCCTTCATAAGAGAATTGATGTAGATGGGTTCCTGAGCTACTTCTTTCCCTTCATATTTCGTCTTTACCAGATACATATGTACCATAAGGGAGAAGGCTTCGTCCGGTTCCAGACTCTCAAAATCCATTTCAAGTCCTTCTTTTGGTGCTATATTTCCATCTTTATACAGGAACCCATAAACCGCCCTATGGGGAAATCCAAGCGTATAATCGGAACAGTAGGAAAGCCAGCCATTAGGTGCTCCATATCCAAATTCCGGCACATCCTCACGATTATGAACTGATACCAGAGTTCCATTGCTTTTTACGAAGATGGAAAAGTAGCTGAGTGCGGCAAGATTTTCTTCGTGCTGGGTAATATAGCATACATAAACTCCATCGACCTGCTTTTCCAGATATAAAAGACATTCCGACATGCGAGTGAAGATCAGGATCTTCGGATTCAGCCGAATCAGCTTTCCGATCGGTCCTTTTTTGATATATACGTCTGTCCGGCATTTATTCAGACTCTCTGCCGCTTCCGCGACAGAGTGTACATAAAGCAGCGGGAACTGTTTCATGCAATTCTCATTAAATGCGCTCGGATAGACCTTATTTTCAAATGCAGCGACAACCTTCTGCATGAAATTACTTTCATTCCAGAGCACAACACGGCTTTTCAGACTCTCCCACACTGCTTTATCGTATGCAATTTCCGCTCTCACATTTACATTTTCAAAGTATGTAAACAGATCCACCTGGCAGCATTTTAAAAGCCGCTTCATGAACTGTCTGGCACAGATGGTCGATATCGCTCTCGTAGGATCATAGCCGTCTTCCAGCCAGTCAAGGAAATCCAGGATCTGATTAAGACTTTCCCGCTTCTCCTGCGGGATAACTCCAGATGACTGGCATTCGGATTCCTGCCGGAACCGCTTTTTGACAAGTTCTACCTTCTGAATGACTTCCTCAACGTATGATTCGTCTACCAGTCTGTTTCTACTTTTTTCGTTTGCATCCGCAACCGCTTCATCAAGACTGATAATTTTCCTGTCTTTTTCGATCATTTTGGAATGATACCTCCATTTTTTTCAGTTCTTTCCCGGTCCTTTTCCATATAGTCTCGCATTCTTCTCAAGCAGCATACCCGGTATCTGACAATGTGCTCAAACTTCATCTGGTGATCCTCTTTGTACAAACCTGCAGCATGTTTCTCCCAACCAGTATACTCTTTCTCCCAAAACAAGGGGTAATTTGGGAGAAAAAGGAGATTGTTGGGAGATTTGAACAGAAATGTTGTTTCGATATGCCATGATCAGAGACTTCTTGAATCCTTGTGAAACGGTTGCTCTTCCTACGAAGCCCGCCTGGAAGCATCAATGACTGCGCAGTAACGAGCCGTCAGCTCCCGGTGTTTCTTCCCATGCCGCCATACAGTAAGATGTGCGACTTCATGCGCGATCACCGACTCCAATGTCTCAAACGAGAGGTTCCATCTACCGTGGAACTTTGCCTCATAGCATTCATGGATAAAGTATGTGTCAATGGTGATATACGCTTCTTTCGGAGCCGCAGTAACCGAATCCGCCATCTTCCAACAGATTCCCAAAGCATCCTTACTTTTGCCCATGAGCAGGTCATGCCGGAGTGCATAGACCGGGATCTCAACTCCAAGTGCTTTCAGACAGTCCTGGCATGTTGTAAAAAACCAGTTCTTTTCTTCCTCTGTAAGCTCCTGCAATTCATCATCCAGATCCAGATAAGTATACATAGACTTCATGGTAACGACCTCTTTTGATTGATGGCAAGAATATATCTATTTACATATATTATTATAATTGATATTTTCAAAAAAGTCAAGCAAAATAAGGGTTTTTCAGCTTTTTTGTGGTTGGGAATCTTTGATGATTTTTCGTTAGAAATGCGCTGGAAAACAGAGTGCCTGGTAGAATATTGCCAAAGAATGTATCCTGATATAAAGCATTCCGGACCTCCAGCAGGAAGGAGGTCCGGTCGTGTGAGAGACGATATCGTCACATTTCTTATCTCTGTTATCGCCGGAGTAATCAGTTCCTACATATGCAAATGGCTGGACGGAGATAAGTAGGCAGCGACAGCCTAAAAGGAGTAGTTCGCTTAACGAACAAGAAAACCCCAGAGGTAGCCCCCTCTGGGGTTTTCATTTTGTCGCGTGGAAATCGTCACATTTCTTAGCTGCCTACATCATATTCTATTTTTCGTGAAATGTCAATATTCCAAAAATCCAGCTATTTTTTCGCAATCACATATATCCGATGAACATGATCTGATAAACATCCAGGAACAAAAGAGTAGACAAGGAAACTATCGTCTGCTATAATAGCGATAACAGTTATTAGAAATTTTTTTGTTCATGGATATTGGGTTCACAGTCTTTGGTAGATTGTGGACCTTTTTTTGTTCATAACTGGAATCATTATGAAAGGAGGGTAGCAGCGTCAAACACGCAACCAAAAAAGAAGAGTAAGATTTCTGTAATCAATACATGTCACAACTGTATTATTTCCTTCTGTGATCACAGAAAAAACGTGCTCGAAACACTCAGACTTTGGATCGGCTCCATGATCGACCCAAAACTACAACATCAAAGGCTGGATCAGATATCCAGCCTTGCATCAAAAGGAGAATAATAATGACAATTGATAAAACTTTAAACGACATCCTGAACCACTTTGCAGAATACGCCAAGTACGATCCGGATCAGAAAAGATTCAACCTTCTGTCCGATAACTACAAATTTCATCAGGCTGGAAAAGTAATGGAGATGCTTATCTCCGAGTATGATCCCAGCGGTGTTCTCGCTGTCATGTATGCAAAGCGGGAATTTTTAAACAGCTTGAAAAAGCGGGTCGATCTGGGAAGTCTGATCTTTGCTATGGCAGGTGATGATCCAGAATATATGGACGAGTTGCAGCGGATTTTAAGTATGTATCGTGACTTCAATTCTGATGCATATAAACAGGCGGTTACCGGCTATATCGATGATATGAACACCTTGATCCAGCAGGTCTCCAAGATGAAACTGATTGGTGATCGGAACAGTGGAATGGAAGAGGATGAGTTCATCTCTACCATTATGCAGGTATCTGATGATCTGAAAAAGCTGCGCCTGGATCTGTACCAGACATCCGGAAGACCGGTTGCAAAGATCGAGAAGTTTACTCCTCGTATATTGGTATTCGAACGGATGGCAGATGCCATTTTGCATCTGGAGCAGATGCCGGATGCCATTTATCTCTGCTATATCCGGCAGCAGAACACGGCAGATGGATATTTTGCTTTTGTCTTCAAAAGCAACGGGAACCTCTTTTCCCTGAGCGATCGGGTCCCGGAGAAATATATCGGACAGCATCAGTACAGTAGAAATGGACGCTGGACAGAAGACCACGCAGATTCGATTTTTCCATATGAGTTCGTTTTTTCATACGGGGAGCACGATTGCAAGGGATATGCATCCAAGTATTTTATTGATGACGAGAAACTGGAGTTTTCCCAGATGGGAGCAGCTGCATACCAGCCTCTCTTGATCTGCATGCTCATATTAAGAAATAGCTATGAGAATAAAATCCTGAATGCCGAGCCTGTGTATCTGAACAGCTTGTTCCGCGATAATTTTATTGGGACACATTCTGACACCGAACTGGCGATCCTGAAAAACAGTCCACTTGCACTCCGACATTCCGAATATCAGTGCGGGATCGATCCAGGAAAAGTTCTCACGGAAGAATACAATGAAAAGTTCCATCTTCATCGCATCGGAGCCTTCTGGGTCAAATTATACGGAGATGGATTTAAACCGGATTTCACCGATCTGCTGACTATAAAAAAGCCGAGAAAGCTCCTGAAGCAGTGGCAGATTGATAATGGAAAAGAGCAGCCGGAACAGGAATACTATCCGGAGTTCATCGGTACGAAGGATCAGATGGATCGAGAAGTGTACTATAAGATCCGTATTCAGCTTGCAGAATACATAAAGGATCGAATGAAACAGGAATATGCGGAATGGGGAAGTGAAAAACTCTACAGCTATGTAGCTGACAAACTGAAAGCATCCAAAGAAGCATTCCTTGATCTGGTTTTTCAAAAACACTTTCTCGCAAAGCATCCGGAATACATAGATGACTTTGCAGAGACCGATCCAGAATCGGACAGAGCCTCTAATCCAGATCCGTTGATCGCATTGCATCCGTTTGTGTCAAAAATGGATCTCGTAAAACGGATTCAGCTTGAGGACAATGGCAGCCTCGTCTCTTTTCGTTCCGTGATCTTAAACAATGAGGATACGCTGACAAGAATCTACCGCGGATATGCGCCACTTAAAGACGATAAAACAGGAAAGAACTGTACCCTGTACGCCTCATTGTCGTTCACAGATTATGCTCAGGTGGAAAAAATGATTGGAGAACCGCTCCCACGCATTTATCAGGGATGGGGAACTCACTGCTATAATGGGAATTCAATCTTGGATGTCACGGACGCTGTTGGAGACTTGCGCGGAATATTAAGCAGTCAGATTTTTTCTCCAATAGTCACCATGGGATTTTCCAAAAAATCGTTCCAGAAAAGCTATGAGGAATGGATGAAAATTCATGGATATGAATCCGTATTATTAAAAGAAAAGGAAGAAGCGGAGAAGAAAAAAGAAGGGAAAAGACTGGAGGAGTTGGAAAGGAAAAAACTTCCATCCGTTCCATTTGAAGAATCAGAGGCATATAAGCACTGCCAGGGTATGGCGATGGAATATAAAAATATGTTAGAGGTTCTGCATGCGGCAAAGGAGTTATATCAATTTTTTCCAAATGCCTCTATCACGCAATACGCGTGTGGAACAAAAAACGATGGCGATCGTTATGCATACCACGTTTCCACCAATATTCCAGAACGAGGGAATGCAGATAAGATCAATACCTTAGTAAATCTTGGATGGCAAAAGGATGGACGATCCAAACGGTATGACGGGATGTACATTCAGATGCTTAAAGTCCTGCCATTGCAACCCTAGATGGACTGTTTCAAAGTAACATATAGACCAGCATAAATTAAAAGGAGAGAATTATGTGGAAAAATTTAACATTGTTTTGAAGGAAAAACATTTCTGTGACGGATTAAATAGAGATGACATCATGGAGATGCTTCCCCTGTTAGAAGCAGATGAATTCTTACCGATTGAAATTGAGGCAAATTATCAGGAATACTCTGCAATAGGCTTTATAACAACGGAAGCTGCAAACATTCTGGATTTCGATTACGAGGAATCCGGTTTGAACGACTTCATTGCAATACTCCTGGATGATCGTACTCGCAACGCAGAAACAAGAGAATATGATTTTCGAGGAATAAAAATTTATTTATATCGATAGAAGGAGAAGGAGGTCTTCCTATGAGCTTCGAATTTTTTGTGCCTTTAGCAGCCATTCTTGCCGGTTTACTTTTGTTAAAAGGTTGGTTTGGCAGAAAATAAAAAAAGCTATTTAGCAAACGAAAAAGCGTCTGATCACTACATCATTGCGTGATCAGACGCTTTTTTCAACAGATAGCTTAACAAAAGTAGATTTGCGCTACCATACTAGATGCCACACATCCCATATAGGATGCGACCATCACACAAAAGCACATATGGCAACCACGAAGAAGCTCAAATCCACGCATCCCACGGGAATACGACTCAAATCATTATATTGGTTATAATCGCGATAGACTGCTCAAATCCACGCATCCATCACGGGATGCGACTCTGGTTCGCGTATGCGAGATCCTGAAAATAATACGCTTAAATCCACGCATCCCTTGCGGGATGCGACACCTGTCTGTCCTGGGAGAGTGACGACAGAGGTTGCTAAAATCCACGCATCCCGTGCGGGATGCGACATATACTAACATCGAGAGTATGAGAAAATCTCTGTAAATAAGATTCTTCTATGATAATTAAGAGCGATAAGCTTGTGAATCAGGCTTGTCGTTCTTGTTTTATATATAACAGTTGCTTACGGGCATGTCAAGAGCAGGCGGTTTCCCGCCTGTCTTCTTAACCCTTCTTTTGCTTACTCGGGTAAGCGTCCCTCGTACATAATGCTCAGTTCTCCATAAACCTGAGCCCAATCACGGATGGTGGTAGTCCATTTTTTCGTAGCCTCAAAAGTAGCCAGATACAAGGCCTTTAACAGGGCGGTATCGCTTGGAAATACGCTTCTCTGACGGTTCAGCTTCCGGTATGTGGAGTTCAGTGATTCGATCGCATTGGTTGTATAAATGACCTTCCGGACAGTGGTTGAAAATTTAAAAATTGGAGAAACAGCATCCCAGTTGTCTTTCCAGCGTTTCATGGAATTCGGGTATTTCGGAGTCCATTTTTCAGTTACACGTTCCAAGGTAGCCAGAGCCTTCTGCTCATCAGCGGCCTGATAGATGGTTTTTAAATCTGCAGCAAAGGCTTTTCTGTCCTTGTCCGGAACGTATTTCAGGGTGTTTCTTACCTGATGGACAATACACCTCTGGTATTCTGTTTTGGGAAACGCAGCTGAAATCGCTTCTTTAATGCCTGTAAGGCCATCGGCACAGATGATCAGGATATCTTTTACTCCGCGATTTTTCAGTTCGTTCAGGACTGACAGCCAGTATTTCGCACTTTCATTGTCACCAATCGTAATCGTCAGGACTTCCTTTTTCCCCTCCGCATTAATGCCAAGAATAACATAGGCTGCAAGCTTACGAATGACTCCATTATCCCGCACAGAATAGTGGATCGCATCGATGTAAAGGATTGGATATACCTCATCCAATGGGCGGTTCTGCCAATCTTCAATCTGAGGAAGTATCTTATCCGTCACATCGGATATGAAACTTTCTGATGTTTCAAAACCATAGATATCTTCAATCGTTTCCGAGATCTGGCGAGTGGTCATTCCTTTGGCATACATAGAGATGATCTTCTGATCAATATCAGAAATATCTTTCTGACGCTTTTTCACCACCTGTGGTTCAAAGGTCGATTTCCGATCCTGTGGGACCTCGATTTCCATAGAGCCATATCGACTGTTTACCTGCTTGCGTTTATAACCGTTACGATAATCGTCATTGTCAGAACGCTGGGATTTCTCATATCCAAGATGGTCATCCATTTCAGCCTCCATCATTTCTTTAATGGTGCCGCCCAGAAGATCTTTGAGTGCATCCTGGATATCTTCTGCGGTCTCGATATCGTATTCTTCGAGAAGCTGGCGGATGATGTTCCTTTTTCCTTCAGTCATTTCAACTCTGTGAACTGGTTTCTTTTGTTTTGCCATAGTAAAAGGCCCTCCTAATGATATTTATTGTATCATAGAAGGACCTTACTTAGGTTATTTTACAGAAAAAGTTTCACAGGCTCCTAACATCATAAGCAATGCATTGTTTATAGCTTAAATCCACGCATCCCTTGCGGGATGCGACTTTGATCCGGATGTCTATATTGATGAGATAACAATGCTTAAATCCACGCATCCCGTGCGGGATGCGACCTATGACCCATACTCCATTTACACAACGAACAATGCTTAAATCCACGCATCCCGTGCGGGATGCGACCGCAAAATATAGTGTCCGTTTATGTAAAAAGACTACATTTCGCATAAGTATATTCTATTTTCTCATCCAAACAGACGAGATGAATAAATAAGCGGTTGAATCTCTCATTTTTATGGTGCGAATCTCCCGGAAAAACCCTGAGCACTTGAGGTTCGCACATTTCACTTATGATCAACTTACCGCTTCTCTGTGTTTATTGTACATGACAATATTCGTGTTGTCAAACAGATCTCTTTGGGACCACGCTTTGGTCAATGAAATTTTCTTTCCAGGTATCTTGAAAACAATTTCCGCATATGCTATAATGCCGTTAGGCAAAAAAAGATATCAGTATCCACAGTGATGCAAAGCGAAAACCCCAGGGAGTCGTGATCCCTGGGGTTTTCTTCTCGTTTTATGTAGTTGAGCATCTACAGGCTAGTTACCGGCTATTTGTCACCATCTAACCATTTGATGATATAGTGGCAAGCTACACCAGCCATGACAGCGACAATAAAAGACATCAGATTTTCCACAATTGATGCACCTCCTTCCTGTCACCAGTTTGGGAGGCGGTAACATTGGAATTATAACACACAAATCTGTTTTCTTCCATTTATTTCGTCATTCTTCGTTACGACTGAATGCTCATACAGGGACCACGCTTTGGCTGCGAAAGCAGTGGACAAACTCTAAAATGCCTGATATAATATAGCTATCAGTTTTTTGTATCACATGTAAAGGGAAATTAGGTTCATAGCTCCATCAGGAGCTGTGGACCTTTTTTTGTGCAAAAAAAACTGAAATAACTATGAAGAGGGGCATGACGTTACCACGTAATCACCCCTCCATAAACGAAAGGAGAATGCAGATGAGTAAGAAAATTCGTCTCACAAAATCATAAACAAAAAAGGTAGATTAGAATTCAATTTCTTTATTTCATGGGAAGGGTGGTACTACAAATGATGTTATCAAAACAATGTAAGCAGTGCAGATGTTGGAATTGCCGTTGGTGTGGTACAGATAACTGTTATTGCGATACAAATAAACCGTGTTGGGAATGTAACGGAAAAAGACACGAGAGAGACTATATACAAAATAAAATTGATACTTGCCTAGGATGGGAATTAGCATCACAAATAGTTATAGAGCATCGCGGGTAAGAAATACGTGTTTCAATTGATTCAGAAAGAAGAGGAGGAATAAATATGAATAGTACACTGATTAACGACTTCGGAAAGAAAATCGGAGGAGCAAGAAAAGATACCTGGAAGGGACGCGGATTGAGTCTTAGCGACCTGTACGAGATGACCGCAGAGGAAAAGAAAGTCTTCGTAAAAAAGGATAATGTCTGGGAAAAGCCAGACTGGACCTCACTTATCGCAGCTGGAGCAGATAAAGCCGTTTCCTTCTGGAAAAACGAGGTCCGTAAGTCTCTGCCAAAGGATCCTTCTTCCATGCTGGGCGAAGACCGTAATGAACGCTATGTGGCATTTGTCCAGGCAGTCCGTGATCATGTGATGGAACTCACATCCATGAATGAAACAAGGAAGATCCTTACCTGGTTAAAGACGGACGGATACCTTGTACCGATCACGCCCTATTACTGTGATGTTCCGAAAAAATGGGAAGGGGTCATCAACAGATCATTTTTTAAAGCAATCCAGAAAAACACGTTTGATCTGTGCCGCGAAAAGTCATATCCGCTCTTTGGTGTAGCAAAAGAGGATGCGGATTATGTTTTAATAAAGAATCGCCTGAAGATCTATTTCTATGAGGGCGAAGATGTTGCGTTTAAAACAGAAACTCGCGGGACATCGATCCGGAAATATCTTTCGATTCATGAGGGCTATGCCACCCATTTCTACTATCCTGAAAAGATAGAGGAATATGAAAAGACCTGGATAAAAAATAGCTGGATCATCGTTGACAGTGGATCCAGGGACATCATTGCCTATAATCTCTGCACGGAAAAGGAAGCGGCAGATACGGTTGAGAAAATCGCAAGAGCGGCAGCAGAGATTGCTCCGAAAAAGACTGCAGCACGGGCTTCCAAGACAATATTCCACTATCCACAGCTTTCCTGGGTGGAACGGAAAGGTACAGACTACCGGAACGGCTTCCATGCAACACCGGAACTTCTCATGGATACCTTCGGGTTCCGTGGCGGAGAATTCGGAAACTGGTTAGGCGATAAGGAACGCCAGGAGAATTTAAACCAGGCGTATGATGCGCTTATGGACCTGGCTGATATTCTGGAAACGGATCCAAAGAATCTGACCTTTCACGGTACCTTGAGCATTGCTTTTGGTTCCAGAGGAAAGGGCGGAGCGGCAGCAGCAACGGCACATTATGAACCGTTGCGCAGAGTGATTAACTTGACCCGGATGAAAGGTGCCGGATGCCTGGCACACGAATGGGCGCATGCGCTTGACCACTCCCTGGCAGGAACCTTTTCCAAACCAGGCTCATCAGAACTTCTTGCGAGCGAATGCCGGATCAGTCCAGATGCCCCGGAATCCTGGAAAAAGCTTCTTTCCGCATTAAAGAGGAAAGAGGATGGAACCTTTACCGACTTTTATGTAGCATCGGATAAGTTTGATCAGATTCACAGAAAGAGCGGACATGGCTACTGGAGCAGTACCTGTGAGATGTTTGCGAGAGCGTTCGACTGCTATATCGCAGATAAGCTCAGAGAAAAAGGACTTCGGAGCGACTACCTGACGGCACATTCTGACTGTTTCGTCGAGGAGATGTCCGGAACAACTTACCATGCTTATCCAGTTGGCAATGAACGGGAACGTCTCAATCAGCTCTTTGATGCACTGATTGCCGATCTGAAAGGTATGGTGAATGCATGACGAAAGCAGAAATCCTTCGTGAGTTAGAAAACCACACAGGAACCATCCTTTCCTTCCCGGAGCGCGGACCATGGGGAAGCAGCCGCTATCGTGGTTCATGCTCTGGATGGATCCCGGCTTTCTTCATCAATAAATTTCATGTTTCTCACATGGCAGAAGTATTTGCTGGATCCGGGACAACCTACGATGTCTGCAAGGACATGAACGTAGTTTATACCGGCATCGATCTGAATCCCAACCCACCCAGGAATGGGATTCAGACGATGGATATCCTGGATGACTCCATGGACCTTCCAGACGGCTTCTATCATGCAGACATGGTATTTCTCCATCCCCCGTATCCTTCCATAAATGGAATCCATTATTCTGGAGCGATGTGGAAAGATACAATCGGATGCGCTAAAAGCGATATCCAGGAAATGGATTTTGAGACTGGAATGAACGCCATCAACTATGCCATGATGCGAGCATACAATGCGCTGCCAGCCGGCTCATATGAGGTCTGCCTGGTTGGAGAGATCCGTTCCAAAGGTCAGTACCGATCCATGTACCAGAATCTCGTCATTCCTGGCACCATGCAGCAGACCTACATCAAGATGCAGCATAACTGTATGTCCGGCACCAGAGTATATAGGAACCAGGCAGCATCTCCATATGCTCTGATTGAGCACGAGATGATCGCTGTGATCAAAAAGCCCAGCGGGTATGAGATTTCTTATGTCATTCCGAAAAAATACTCCCTGGATATTCGTGACAGCTTATATGCCACCTGGAAGGATATCATCATGAGCATTGCAAGATCCTCTGAAGGGATTCTTTCCGGAGATTTTTTCTATAGGGAATTGGAAGGAAGAAAAAAGACGCTGTCCAACCCGAACTGGAAAGCCAAAATCCGACAGACGTTGCAGCAGCTTGCTCAGGCAGGTCTGCTGAAGCATGTAGGGATCGGACAATGGCAATATATCACAAGATAAGAAAACAATGACAGGATGTAAAACGGCTTCAATATCATATCTGAAGCCGCAAAACATCCTGTTTTGTTATATACTGAACTGAAAGGAGCAGAAAAAAACGATGCGATACTTATATCACCTTACGGACACGAACACAGCAAAACGCATTTTACAGGAAGGGCTGAAGCCGTTAATCGGCGAACGCAGCCGAATCGTTGAGGAAGAAGAGGCTCGGATCTATCTTTCTGATAAAAAGAGTATTCCGTACTGGAAAATCCTTCTGGAAAAAAATGTACTGCTTCGCATTGATGCAGAAAAGCTGAATCCGGAAAAACTTGATCACTACCCCTACCAGGAATACGAAGAGTGGACATATTCGGAACCGATCCAACCGGAATGGATCCATGTGTCCAGGGCAAACACAGAAATATCACCCGAACAGTATAAGGAACTTTGCCTGTCCTTTCTCGACAGTATTTCCCAGGTATGTGTCCAGTTTGCCCGTTATGTTTCGTATTACGATGACCCTGAGCCGGATTGGAGAGAATATGCTGAGAACTGCAAAGAAAGCTGTATGAGCAGCTGCAAAGTGCTTCAGCATACACTTACAAAGCTCGATTTTTCCTGTCTGGATAATAAAAAACTTCAGGAACATCTAAAGGCAGCAGGAGATGGTGCCTATACCTTATGTGATTTCTATGAGTTTGAGTGGAACGATCATCCGATTCGCCTTTGGCAGCTTCTTGGGACGCATAAGGTAGCAAATAGCTCTACAAAATGGCTATACGCATGGCTTAGGCATACATTTCCAAGAAAGCTTCGTGTCAATACCGGAGGGTGGACAGGATAAATAAAAGTGTCTGGTGTCCATAGCGTAGGCATATAGCCTCAGCGACACGTTATTATTATGATATTATGAATTATAATATCACGATTTACAAATATTCGTATATGTGATAATATAAATTATAATATACAGATAAAGAAGGGATATGAAACAATGCAATTGGAACCGCTCGATACTCGGGAAATTGGAAAACGACTTCGTACATTGCGGACAAACGCACGAATGAAACAGGTAGAGCTGTCATTGCTGTTAGGAATCGCGCAATCCACTCTCAGCCTTTATGAGCGTGGGGGCATCATTCCGGGATTTGAGATTCTTATTGCATATATGAAATTATTCCATGTAAGCCTGGAGCATCTTCTTTGTCTGGACGCAGACGGATTTGATCTCTCTGTGATATCTGGATATGATGATCTCCGTTACGGGGCACATAAATTAAATGCCAATGAAAAAGAGCAGCTGATGACGCTGCTCTCCACGTATAAATGACGTACAGAATGAATTATATTACCTATGAAAAGGACATTGCGCAAAGCAAATCTTTTTATGAAACATTTAAGGCATGTATCCAGCCAAAACAGTGCTATGATAACATAAAGCGTATCATTTTTGACACAAAGGCACATCCTTATCAGATTGCATTTGGATACATGAGTTCTGGCACTGTTGACAATCTCTATTTCCGTCATGCTTTTTTCCTTTCACCAGAGGGAAAGGTTATTGATCCAACAATTCCGGAAAAAGAGAAAAATTACTATGTATTTGCGGCAATCAACTGTACCGATTACCTTAAATACCTCCTTCGGGAGAAACGCGCAGATTTAACAATGGTTCTTATGGATAAAGACCGGCAAATGCAAGCCTGGTTGATGTCCAACAAAAATATTATCTGCATTGGCTAATCATACAGTAGACAATTTCCGCAAAAGCTGATATACTATAGGCATCAGTTTTTTGCATCACATGTAAAAGGAAATTAGGTCCATTGCTCCTTCGGGAGCCGTGGACCTTTTTTTGTGCAAAAAACTGAAATATATGCAAAGGAGGGGAGTGGCACGAGAATCGTGCAAACACAACCAGAAAAAAATTTGATGAAAGGAGAGCCAAGTGGCGAAGAGAAAGAAATTTCATAAAGGCAAAATTTTTGCTTACGAAAACAGCGAAGGGGATAAGGGCATTATTTGCGCAATGTCCTATGAAGAAGCAGTAAAACTCTTCTATCAGAAATATCCGAAACGCAAAATTATGGATCCATTAGACCGAGATTCCGATTATTGGGAAAATGGATCCTATTTATTTGAAGTTGGCACCATGAAGAGCAACGAATTATATTGCTGCTTTCCATGGTAATAGAAAAACAAAAAAGGAGAATAAAAAATGTTTGAGAATACAAAAGACTTTTATCCGACACCGTATAATTTGATTGAGAAAATGCTCTCTACTGTTAATTTTTATATGATAAAGAGTATACTAGAACCTTCCGCTGGAAAGGGGGATATTGTAGATGCGATCAGAAAAAAGACGGCTCCTCAATCCCGTTGGGACCAGGAACCTCGTCTTGATATAGACTGCATTGAGATCAATTCCGATCTCAGGCATATTTTGACAGGAAAAGGCTACCGGGTTGTCCATGATGATTTTCTTACCTATGATACCATGAAAGAATATGACCTCATCATCATGAACCCGCCATTTTCGAATGGATGCAATCACCTAACCCGGGCACTTACGATGCAGGAAGCTTCCGGAGGTGCAATCATCTGTCTGTTAAACGCAGAAACCTTAAGAAATCCATGCACCAATGAACGGCTTGCTCTGGTGCGGAAATTGGAGGAATATCACGCAGACATTCAATACATGTCAGATACATTTTCCAATGCAGAGCGGAAAACGGATGTGGAGATTGCCCTTATTAAAGTGAATATCCCGGCTCCTGCCAAGAAATCCTTCATTTTCGATAAGCTGGTTCGCGCTCGGGACGAAGAGTGTGTCGTTCCAGAATACGAAGATACCCAGTTAGCAGAAAATGATCTCATCCGTACGATCGTGAGACAGTATAAGTTGGAAATGGCAGCAGGAATCCAGCTGATCAAAGAGTACCGTGCGATGGCTCCGCATATCATGAGGTCCTACGAAAAGGATCCGTCCACTGGAGAAGTTACCCAGAGCGGTGGCTGTGTCCTTTCTCTGACAGTCGGGAAAGAACCCGGCACAGTCAATAACTTTATCCGGGAGATTCGGGGAAAATACTGGGAAGCACTCTTCAATAACCCGAAGTTCATCGGAGTGCTGACGGAAAATCTCCGCAGAGAATATTGCAAGAGAATCAATGAACTCAAAGATTATGAGTTCTCTCTGCACAATATCTACGAATTAAAAATTGAGATGTGTAGAAGTATAAATCAGGGAGTCGAAGATACGATTATTAGCCTCTTCGATGAATTCAGCCATAAGTACAGTTATTATGACGAAACATCAAATAACATCCATTACTATAATGGTTGGAAAACAAACAAATCCTGGTTTATAAATAAAAAGGTGATCATTCCTCTTACAGGATATCATAACTTACAGTATAGTTTCGGCGGATTTGATCCTACCAGATACGATGTTATACGCAAACTTCAGGACATTGAAAAATGCCTGAATTATCTGGATGGTGGACTGACAGATGCTGTTGATCTGGAGGCAACTCTTAAAGCCGCAAAGGAGGAGCAGCAGACTAAAAATATCAAGCTGAAATATGGAAGTGTCACCTTCTACAAGAAAGGAACCTGTCATATTGTGTTTGAGAATGAGGAGCTGTTAAAGAAATTTAATATTTTTGGTTCACAGCACAAAGGCTGGCTTCCACCTTCTTACGGAAAAAAGCGATATTCCGATATGGATCCGGAAGAGCAGGCTGTTGTTGACTCTTTCGAGGGAGAAAAAGCCTATAATGAGGTTATAAATAATGCGCCTTATTATTTGTGTCAGTCCGAAGACTGGACGAGACTCTTAGCATAGCTATCCAAAAATTCTTTGCTTCTACGTGGAGGGGCTGTCGCCTAGCAAAAACATTGCTAATGCGACAGCCTCGTTGTACTTGGTCCATGAAATGGGTTGCAAGTTTTGCTAGAAATATGCCCTGTACAAAATGTCCGCTTAGATATCCGTCTCAAGCAGCACCGTCTAATTGCGCAACACGGCAGGCGGTTTGCCCCTCTGCGGAGGGACTGTGACCCTCCGATTACATAGAAATCCGAAAGGAAATCTCATGAAAGGAGGACTTAGCCATGAATATAGAAGAGGTAATCGCATTGTTGAGCTTATCTTCACATGCTTTGGACTCGGCTAGAAGATTGTCGCGATAATAATAAAACTCAAAAATAACCGTCCCATACCCTCGCAAAGTGTGAGCGGCTATTTTTTGTAGCTAAACATATAAACACGGGTAAACCGTCTACCGATGGTTATAGTATAGCATCGTGTAAGAAAACGTTCAAGAGAATGTTGGATTGTATTAGAGAACTACGATATGTCTCTCAAAAAATGATCTCAGTCCCACAGGTCCCGAAAATATCTGGCAAAGAGCTTTATTCCCTCTTTCATGCACCGATCCCGGTATACCGTCAATTCATTCTCCGCTACCAACCACTGATCCGATATTTCCTTATATTCAGGCACATCGGACATGGTGTACATGCGGCAGGAGCCTTTCTTTTTTCCTGCTCTTTCGTATGTTCGCTCATCTTTTTTACAGATATAAGAGCTGTGATCTGTCTCTTTGTTTACAGTTACGGTTCTATCTATATTTAACGGCTCGACAGATAAGCCCGAAGGCTACCATATCGATTAACGCGTGCCCTCGACGCGGCTGATTTTACAGCTTGTTTCCAGTTTTTCCTGTCTTGACTCAGGGTTCTCCGATTTTCACAGTCTCGGATCAACTGTCTGATACTTTTTACATTTGCTGTTCACAAATGGTTACTAGGCAAAATCTGTAATCCTTACTACCTCCGCAAAAGGCATCATCGGTATTGCTCCGGATTACCCTGGCGTATCGCTCCAGGTATAGCAATGGTAAAAGTTACCAACGTCCGCAAAATCCGCAGACCGCTCAGGGCTTAATGGTCTCTTTAGTCTCGCCCTGTCGAGATAACTACATCTTAGCCCGTATATCCAGATATGTCAACAGATAATACGGATTTTATAAAGATATCGGTTTACCCGTTCATAGTTCGCTCTACGCTCACTATACCCGTGTAAACCGATATTTTGCACACGTATTTTTTCATCTGATTCTTTGCAATAACGCTTTTTACATGATGTTTAAAATTCCGAACGCAGGAGAAAAGGAAGAGCCCGTCACTTATGATAGGCTCTTACTTCTTGCACTAAATTAACTTATATATAATACATACATTACATGATTTTTCTATTGCAATACAATATTGCTTAACACATCCTCAATATATTTATCATATCCTTTTTCTATATTAACTACGAACAATTTATCCTCTATTACCATTGCATAACAATCAAACCAATCATATTTTGATCCCGGACAATAATATGTCAGAACCCCTCCTATATCCTCTTCCGAAAATATACCCGGATTGCTATCTACTATGGAAGCCAATTGTTCATCTCCATTGTTTGACTTATATGTCGCCAACTTTACTTTGAATGTTTCCCCATTTGTTTCGCATTCATATGTTATTGCAGTGTAGCTTTCTGCCACAGAAACCTTTTTATCTACCGCACTAAATGCGGCTGCATTTGAATAGGTTGCAATAATACTACTATTAGAATCCATCATAAATACAGAGACATTGCTCCGTGTTAAAAAATCTTCTATAGAATCATATTCTGTGTTTGCCTCGGATTCAGCAATATTATCATTATTATTAATTGGAGCCGCTTCAGCTGTTTTTCCCTTACAACCAGATAGACCTAAACACATTATTGCTATTAGTATTATGATATTTTTTCTCATATCAAATCCTCCACTGTATCTATAGACCCTGATGACTGCTTCTTACAAAAATGCCATTTCGACAATCCAAACACCAAATATTTTCTGTATATAATGGGAAATTATCATATCCACCATTCATAGTACATAATTTTTCGCTGTCGTGAGGTGAATCTAAGCACCCAAACATATGGGACATTTCATGCTGAATTACACGTATGGTATGTGAAATATCATCTTTATCAGCACCACAATATGTATATTGCTTATTAGTTGTCAATCCATAATTATAGTGATGTTCTTTTCCATTATAACAGCAAAAACGTGGGGTTCCTGACAGGCCCACTACTAAATAGCTACTGTTAGCAGGATATTTTTCTTTAAGAAGATTGGTTAGTTTTATAGAATTTTTATGGTGATATTCTGTATCTGTAGTATCTTTACATTTACTATTTTCCACACAGGTACAATCAGATGTTGTTCCTTGTTTGCACTTATCTATTGGCAACCCAGATGACTCATATTCATCAACATTAAATAATAGATTCCATGTTTTTTCGAATGGTATTCCTACCAGTTCAAATATCTCATCAACCGTTATTTCATCGTTAAATTCAGCTCTAAATGTTGAATCCGTGTAAACATTTATGCCTAATGTAATAGCTTCATTTGCAATGAGACGTCCCGTTGTTTCATCCATATGGAATAACTCTCCACCAATGTTGATCCATCCCGTTGCCATAGAGCCTTGAGGATTATCCCCGGTTTGTTCTAAATATAAATAATAACTATAACCATCAATATTCAACCATCCCATTGCCATAGCACCTGCAGTATGCTCAAACCGTGCAGTCGAATAAAAATAATACCAATAGTTATTTATTTCATACCATCCAGTAACCATTGCACCGATCGGAAAAGTAGAATTACCTGTTGTTTCTAAATAAAACCACTCTCCATTTATATTTTGCCAGCCTCGTAACATATATCCATCTTTGTTAAAATAATACCATTTATTATTTATATATTCCCACTTATTGATAGCATAACTTCCATCAGGATATTCCCACCACCAACCAGTACTATCTTGTTTCCAAGATCCCTTTGCATTTTGAGCTCTTTGTCGCGTATCTGGATAAGAATCTGTTATAATTTTTTCAACAGCATATATTTCTCCTGGCGGATAAACTTCTTCTGCACAAACTATAAAACTATTTATAAGCAGTATGAATAACGTTATTATTGGAAAAAAACTTACCTTTTTCATATGATTCCTCTCGTATTATATATTATATAGTTGATTTTTTATAGGCTACGTCATGCTGTTATTTAATTTGTAAATTTTTACACTTTTTGAGACCATTTATTTTTTACTTTTCCATTTTAATCACCCCTATACTCAATTATATACACGCTTTATTTTGTTTAAATTATAACATCATCTTTTGAAATTATCAATATTTTTCGCTTATATATTTAAAATATCTAATTTAAAGTGTGTTTTTGTAATATATTATATATTATTTTTGTTATATATTAATATTTTGATCGTTATTTGTCTGATTTATTTGATTTATTTGCAACAATATATAAATACAAAAAATGAGAACTCCAAGGTTCTAATATAACCAAGGAGTTCTCATTTTTACTATTTCGCCACTTTTATCCATTTCTATTCAAAGGTATATGATCACATCATATTCCCAACACAAAACGCCGAGCTTCGAAAAGCCCGGCGTTCGTGGTATAATCAGTTTATGCGACTAAACAAAATAATACAGAGAGATTATACCTCTTTTTCTCTGTATTATCAAATCAAACTTCCGCTGGATTTAGAGATTTCTATTCCATCTGATGATCCGGTTCGTCTGGTAAGTGCCTTTGTGGAGGAAATGGACCTTTCTGAACTGTATAAAACTTACAGCAGGATCAGAAAAAATCAGGCAACGCCGCGTCAGATGCTGAAACTCGTCATCTATGCAGTAATGAATCGAATCTACTCAAGCAGGGATATCCAAAAGGCATGCAAACGGGATATCAACTTTATGTACCTCCTGGAAGGAATGCCGGCTCCTGACCATGCAACGATCGCGCGTTTTATCTCCCTGCATTTTTCGGCTTGTGCAAAGGTACTGCTTGCCCAAATGTCAGATCTGCTTTATCTTCTTGGTGAGATCTCAGGAAAGACCATTTTTATTGATGGCACCAAGATCGAGTCTGCAGCCAATAAATATACCTTTGTATGGAAACGGGCTATTACGAAAAATCAGGCCCGGTTATACACAAAACTATCTTCTTTTGTGGCTGAATGTGAAGAACTCTATGGAATCAGGACCGTATACCAAGACCGGATATCCATCCACACATTAAAACGGTTAAAGAAGCAGTTGTGCCGCATAAAAGTGCAGGAGGGAATTGTGTTTGTACATGGAATCGGGCGTAGAAAAACACAATTACAGAAATCTCTGGAACAGCTGGATCAATATCTGGAGAAACTAAAGGAATATACAAAAAAGCTGTATACGCTTGGGGATAGAAACAGCTATTCCAAAACAGACCCGGATGCGACCTTCATGAGAATGAAAGAAGATGCGATGCTGAATGGACAGTTAAAACCTGCTTATAACATTCAGCATGGAGTGGATTCCGAATACATCACATGGATCGATATCAGCCCGCACCCTACCGATACACGTACCCTGATCCCGTTTTTGAAAGACATGGAGAATCACCTAGGATTTAAGTATTCAGAAGTCGTTGCAGATGCCGGGTACGAAAGTGAAGAAAACTATCTTTTCATTGAGGAAAACGGACAGACCGCCTATATAAAGCCGCAGAACTATGAGATTTCGAAGACCCGAAAATACAAAAAAGACATCAGTAGAAGGGAAAACATGGAGTACCATGCAGACAGGGACAGCTACATCTGCCTCAACGGAAGGGAACTAACTGTCACAAATGAACGCAGAAGTAAAACAACTAGCGGATATGTCAGTGTAAAAACTTATTACAGAAGCCCAGACTGCACTGGTTGTCCTTATAAAACGGAATGTATCAAGGGAAACAACTGCAAAACACCTATGGAAAAGCGCAATAAAGTGCTGATGGTTTCAAAAACAATGAGCCAGAAACGCGCAGAAGATCTGGAACGGATCACAAGTGAGTATGGAACGATACTCCGTATGAATCGCAGTATTCAGGCAGAAGGTTCTTTTGCTGACGTAAAAGAGGACATGAATTTTCGAAGATATCTGTATCGTGGAAAGGCAAATGCACTGGCAGAGAGCATCCTTCTGGCGATGGGACGAAATATCAATAAGCTTCATTGCAAGATTCAGACCGGAAGAACGGGAAGTTATCTTTTTCCATTAAAAAGGGCATAGATTTTGATAGTTGAAAACAAAACAGCCTGAAATAAGGCATGCCGAAAGGGATGCCTGGGAATGAACTGCGTTTATAAAGAATGGCATCGAAAACGTGACCGATTTCGATGCCATTTGGGCATAAAGCAGGGCTGCCGCCCAGCAAAAAATATTTGCTAATGCGACAGCCCCTTTTTGTATTTTAAAAATGCCAATATTTGCATATTTTTTATTCGATTATTGACATTTTTCATTTTAAATCCCATCCCCCTATGATATAATAGGCTATGAAAAAAATCATTTCAAAAGAGGAGGTATGAACCATGGCGAAAAAGCGATATGGACGAATCATATTATCGTGGCTGTTTGCGATAATCATGATGATATCAAATATTCTACCCGCATTTGCCACGGGAAGCGCAGATTCACAATCGTTAAAAATTAAAGTAACGGTTGTAAATGCCAGCGATGAAAACCAGTATTTGGAGGGAAATGGAATCACTTTAAAATCCCTTTTCTCAAGTTACGAGGAAACCAAATACACAGACGAAAAAGGATCCGTTGAATTTACAGGACTTGCCCCTGGAAAATACCAGGTCATCGACAGTGATCCCTTACCGGGATGGAAAAAGCTCACCACCCCATACACATACGATCTTTCTTCGGATTGGAGTTTCACGATTCAAAAAGAATCTCTTGCCGAGAAAGTAGCTCTCACACTGGAAAGCGTAGACAATGACGATAAATCCGTTCCTGTCGGAAACATTGCTTTTGAGCTGCATAATCCAGATGGAACTGTCAGCAACGTCAAAACTGATGCCTCTGGAAAATGCCTGGTCGGAAATGTTGTCCAGGGACAGTATTATACCGTGCAGTCTTCCACTGTGGAAGGATATAAGCTCGATAAGGAACCATTTGACTTCGATGTTTTAATTCCAGATGATAAGGAGTATACCTCTTATGCTATCACTGTTAAAATTCCGATTCTTAAGGATAAGGGCGATAGCGGGGAGACTAAAAAGGGAACTGCCAATATTTCTTTAAAAACGAAAACCGACAACAACCCTATTTCCGGTGCAGAATTTACCCTCTACGATTCCACGGATGATTCCGCGATCACCACTGGAACAACCGATTCCAATGGTATGATCAAAATCACGGATCTTGAAGTCGGAAAATACTACTTCAAGATCACAAAAGTCCCGGAGAAATACTTAATTGATACGAACGAAAAATTCGAATTTGAAATCACCAAAACAAACATTGAGTTCAATCTGAATCTGACGGTTGATGTCAAAGACGAAGTGACAGATGGTACAGTAGTCGTTACTGTATCTGATCAGACAAGTGGAGACAGCATCAGCAACGTAACCATCAAGCTTATTTCTGGATCAACCGAAATAACAGGAACGACAGATGCCTCCGGTATTGTTCGATTTGCTGGACTTGCTTTTGGAACATACAAAGTATCCGAAGTTTCCGTTCCGGATCCATATATTCTTTCTGACGATGTTCATACGGTTACTGTAAGCAAGGAAAAGTCAACTTGCAACTTCAACATCAGAAAGATCAAATCCACGGATGTAAAAGGAACCGTAAACGTATTTCTCCAAGATGTCGATACAAAAGAAGCCATTGCAAACGCCAAATTAGCGCTTTACAAAAAGACTGGCGAATTCGTTATGATCACCACCACTGACGCTGCCGGTAAAGTTACAATTACAGATTTAGCACAGGGTGATTATTATTTTACAGAAGATCAGATGCCGGAAAACTACAGTGTTTCCGATAAAAAATATGAATTCAGCCTGAAGGACCGTGTCCTTACGGTAAATCTTACGCTCCAGAAAGCAAAGGATTCCGTTCAGTATAACAGTGGCTATCTCAAAGTCACAGTGACGGATCAGGATGATACATCAAAACCAGTGGTAGGAGCTACCTTATCACTGCTTAAAGAAGATCTTTCGATCTTTGGAACCTACAAAACAAACAGCAGCGGACAGTTCGAAGTTAAGAACATTCCGCTCGGAACCTATTACGTTTCCGAGTCAACCATGCCGTATGGATACAACATTTCCAAGAATAAAACCACAGTCACCTTTACAAAGGGGCAGCCAAAAGTTTCCCTCACATTCCGCAAGATCTACTCCAATGGAAGCGGCGGCAGTGGTTCCGGATCCGGAAGTGGTGGAAGTGGATCTGGCTCAGGAGAAGAAACAAAAACCGGAGCAATCAATGTAACAATTGTTGATAAAGATAAGCAGACTCCGATCAGCGGAGCAACTATCAGCTTCTACAAAAAAGATGGTAAACATATTGCCACAAAAATTTCTGATGAAAACGGAGTGGTCAAGGCAGAAAATCTTGCTCTGGAAGAGTATTACTTCACGGAAGATTCCATGCCGGCAGGTTACAGTGCTTCCCAGACCAAGCATTCTGTCAACCTCACAAAATTCAATGTGTATAATATCAAATTAGAAAAAGCATATACCGGTTCCAGCTCTGGAGAAGATAAAGATGTTCGCGGCAGCATCAAAGTAAAAGTTGTAGATGCCACAAGCGGCACAGCCATTCCAAATATGACGCTTGTTCTTACTTCTGCAACAGGTGACTTCCAGGCTGAATTCGTTACTGATAACAGCGGATGCGTTACATTCAACGACCTTACCATGCGTAAGTATTTTCTCACAGAAAAAGCGGTACCAACAGGATACACTCTCAACCCGGAAAAACGAGAAATTGATCTTTCCGTTTCTCAGTTTGAAGTGACATTAAAGAAAGCTACATCGGGATCGTCCGGATCAGAAGCTAAGACTGGAACAATCAATGTCACTATTGTTGATCAGGAGAAGAACACCCCCATCCAGTCAGCTGTTATGTCTCTCTACAAAGCAGACGGATCCTTTGTTGGCGATTATACAGTGGATGCGAATGGTAAAATATCCATCAACAATCTGGAACTGACAGAATATTATTTAAAAGAGAAGAGTATGCCTGATGGCTATACCGTATCTGATAAGCATTATCAGATGCCATTAACGAAGGATATTGCGACATACACTTTTACCTTATCAAAGCTCAAAAAGAGCAGCGGCAGCCAGACAACAACCACGACTACCACAGGAACCTTCAATCTGAATCTTGTAAATCAGAGCGGAACAGGACTTGCAAATGCGACCATCGCGATTTATAAACAGGATGGTACTTTGGTAAAAACATATGTCACTGACACAAACGGAAAAGTAAGCGCATCTTTAGCATATGGATCTTACTATATGCTTGAGAAGATCATGCCAACCGGCTATCCGCTTTCTTCTCAAAAATATGAGTTTACTCTGAGTGACAGCTGCGTAACAATGACCTTTGATATTAAGAAATACAAGACTTCGTCCAGTAGCGGATCCAGCAGTTCAGGTGGAAGCTCCGGAGGCGGATCTCACAGTAGCAGTCCCTCCAGCGTAAAGACTACAACCGGAGGACCGAATGGATCGTCTTCCTCTGTAATTCCAATCTCTGATGGAACATGGAAACAAGATTCCAACGGTCGTTGGTGGTACCAGTATGATATCAAGACGGCAGTGAAGGAGAATATTACTTATCCGAAAAACAAGTGGGTTTACATCTGCAGTAATGGTGGAACCAACTGGTACTATTTCGGAAATGATGGATTTATGAAGACTGGTTGGATCATTGTTGGCAATAACTGGTACTATCTGAATCGTAATGGTGCTCTTATCACAAACACCTGGTTCTTCGATGGAAGCAACTGGTATCATATCGATGCTTCTGGAAAGATGGAGACTGGATGGATATTATCAAATAACCGGTGGTATTATCTGAACACAGTCAGCAATGGTACAAAAGGTGCTATGTTGACAGGATGGCAGTATATCAATGGAAAATGGTACTATTTGAATCCGGTCAGCGATGGTACAAAAGGAGCGTTATATGTGAATACGGTTACTCCTGATGGATATCGTGTAAATGGAAATGGTGAATGGGTAGCATGATTTTATCAGAGGAGAAAGTGAAATCTTTCTCCTCTTGCTTTCCTTTCCTGTCCTGTCTATTCGCCATTTCCCACCGTTTTTATAACTAAGGGTATAAATTACTATGGTATGGTGCAAAAATCCGCTAAAATGGCAACCAGGCAGTTCTAGTTATCAACAATGCCTGGCGTTTTGTACATACTCAATCATATAAGCGATGGGATAATTGAAAATTTTTGTTTCCTATTTTATAAAAAACCACGTTTAGATGTATCTTGAAAGGTATAAAGAAATATATAGATAGAATACTTTTATACTTCGTATTTATTACTTAGGAGGCTGGAAATGCCTATAAATAAAGGGTTTTTCCGGAGCAAAAACCACGTTTAGATGGTTTTTCGACCACGTTTGGATGTATTTTCGACCACGTTTAGATGGTTTTTCGACCACGTTTAGATGTATTTGTGGAAAAAGAGTAAACGGATAAAAAACCACGTTTAGATGTATTTTGATTTTTGAGATCAATCAAAAAAGTAAACTTTTCACACAGGAAAAATGTAAAAAGTGACAATAAAAAATAACAATCGACAAAAACCACGTTTAGATGTATTTGTGGTGAAAACCATGCAGATGAAAAACCACGTTTGGATGTATTTTGGAGGATATTTGCGCAACAGAAACGACCACGTTTAGATGCATTTTTGAAAGGGTATGCGTGGATGAAAAACCACGTTTAGAGGTATCATGATTTTTAAGATTCTTGAAAATGTAAACTATTCACATAGAAAAATGAAAAAAAGTGACAATAAAAAATAACAGTTGCCAAAAACCACGTTTAGATGTATTTGCAGGAAAATACTGCGGAAATGGAAAAACCACGTTTAGATGTATGCCAGGTAAGTGCGATACAATAGAAAAAAACCACGTAATTGACAAATAGTGGTTTTTAATATATAGTTATATAGCAGACTACCTTATACAGAGTGAGGATTGTATGGCGAAAAGAAACAGGAGCATAGATCAAATAGATGGTCAGATGTGTTTTGATCTCAGCACAGATCGACTACAGTATGTTGTACAGGCAAACAGACTGATCGAGGGCAAACAGAACCTGAAATTAAATTCAGCAAAAATATTGAGACTGCTTATCATGCAGATTAAGCCAGACGATGATGATTTTAAAACATATCGAATAAAAATCGCGGACCTTGCAAGGTTACTAAGAGTAACGTCACAAACCCTGTATCGAGATATTGATATTTTAACAAACGATATTTTAACAAATTATGTGACGATTCGAGATTCAAGTAAGACTGGATTTGTGAAAATTCCCTGGGTGACAGCATGCGCCTACCATTCATCAAAGGGACTTTCGGTTATGCTGAACCCACTGCTGAAACCTTATCTTCTGGGATTGAAAGACCACTATACGCAATATCAGCTGGACTGCATTTTAAGGATGCGTTCTACATATGCATTACGAATCTTCGAGTTATTAGAGAAAGAGAACATGTTAAAATTTCTTCCGAAAGAGGGAATAACCGTTGATCTGACAATTCAAGAGATCAGAGAGGCTTGTGATTGCGAGGAAAAGTATCAAAAAATTAGTCAATTCCGTCTCAGAGTGTTGGATGTCGCAGTAAAAGAAATACAGCGGACAACCACTTACGAGGTAAGCTATAGTCCGATAAAAAACGGTCGGAACATTGATGCTGTTCGATTTCAAATTCTCCCCAAATTTCGTCCTAAAGACTGATGCAAAACAGAGCAACCAAAAGTGTTGCTCTGTTTTTTTATGGAATATAAGTATTTACATATATTATACAAAATGATATAATAATAAAAAATCAAAGCAAAGGAGAAGAATCATGAGTAACCGACTGGTAAAAACGAAAACAACAATGGTGCCAAATCAGGGAATGGAAGATAAGGAAACACTCATTCAGGAAATACTGGAGAAAGTCGATCAGGGCAGAACAACAGCGATGTTTCTGGCATTTGGTGCAACTTTAAAGGAGAAGCTGGGAGTAAGTGAGGAAATGCTATTTGAGATTTTCGAAGGAGTGGACCAGCTCATGGGGACCTATAACACGATGTCATCCATAAAAGAATTCCGCAAATTTGTAGCAGACACATACCAGTTTGATGTCGCTTATGATGCAAATGATGTTCTGAAACCGGAATAAGAGAAGAAGGAAAATCCCATGCGTGTGAATAAGTCTTTTTGTGTCCATTCTTTGTGGGTGGCATCGATTATATTCTTTATATTGCGAATCATGTATGTGATTGGGATTCAGTTGTCGGAAGCAATGTTTCTGTTATTCTTCAAAATTTTGCTGATGTGGAGCGCAGTTGTTTTGGTAATCGAATTGCAGCCACAAAGATCCAATAGGCTGGAACAGTTCCAGTTTTGTGATAGTGCGAGTGAGTCGGATCCCATTCCTGAAACAATGTATATTCGTTCCAGGCATACATTTGACAGGGAAGAGCGATATATCGTTGACTTAAGCGGAAATATCTATTATCAGATTAAGACTCAACGATCCATCCGCAACATGAATCAGATACGAGTACTTGATGTATATCGCGGTTGCGAGGAAAAGATCGGGACCGTTTTAATTTTTGCCGTATTCCTGGCTGGAGCCGCAATTGTATGTATTATTCAAGGGATCCGCAAAATAAGATGAGGTGTTTTTACTAAATCGAAAAAAATATTGGAGGAAATATATGGAAGAAAATAGAACATGGGAAGCAGATAACTACTGGATCGAATTATTGAAAAAATACAACCGATCAAAGCTCGAAGAATTAAGGAAGGAAAAAGCAGGAAAAAATGGAGCGATTGTACTGGATCCTACGGATACAAGCACTCCCGCCAGACTTTATGAAAATATTTCTTCAACGGAAATCCTGGAACAGCAATTAACCCTAGAGCGTCAGATCACATCAATGGCAGATATGCTGGTACTTTTGGATCGTGAGAATCCTGATTTTATAGGTGAAATAATTTCTTGCGAAAAAGGAGAGAAAATAAGGAAGGAGCAGGAGAATCATTCCCTTTCCGATGTACACGAAAGAATACTCCTCTCAATCCCAAAAACATTCCGCTATATCAATCTGCAGACAGCCTTGATCTTGGCAATGGAAGATACGGAAACACAGGGAAAAGTGGATAAGGAAGCGCGTAAGCGGTATTCCTGGTATTTTTCAAATCCGAATAAAATTGTAAAACGCTATATATCAAGCATCAATCGAGAACTTGGAAAAGATGGTCATTTTCGTCCGGCTATTTATGGAGAGAACTGGAAGGACAATTCAGCGCTTAAGGATACAATCATAGTGCAATATATCATGGGTTGGCACAGGAAAATGGTAGAGGGATCCAAAGACTATGGTTTTCTTATTCAGATGAAATGGATTCAGTTCAGAAACATCCTTGTGGATAGAGAGACTGTAAATAGTCTGGATAAATTGGCAATTCAGCTTGGCTATGATGAAACTAAAAAGCTTGTCGCAAGTAAGGTATTTGCTAAATATGCAACCCGCTGTATGGAAACAGCTGCAACATGGCTGGATGATCAAGTTGAAAAATGGGAAGTTTTTTCTTTTCGGGATGAGGAAAAGGTAGATTACCGTGCATTTGAATATGTCCAGTCGATCTTCGATGACATTTTATTCATGGCACAAAATCCAAATGATAATAGCACCCTGTATGATAAGACAAATTTTGTCCCATTGGAGTGCAGCCCTCTGGGGATTGCATTTGATCTCATAAATGGTATCAAGTGGTATCCAAAATTCGGTCACGAGGAAGAGAAGAAAAAACTTTTTTATGAAGCAGCACTCAATTGTTCAGCAGCATGCGCAGCAATCGAGTTTGAAGGAGCGGATATTGATGATTTATCTGCCACCAACCTCATCCGACTGTCGAAACTGACCGACCCACAATGGTTTATCATAAATCTCTTTTATTCCTACGTTATAAACCAGATCGCGTGGGAGTACCGGGAAAAGGACCTGGATGCGAATTATTTATTGAATAAGGAATATGAAAGCTTATTAGCCAGAGCAAGAGAAGAGTCCATGGAAACGATTCAGAACTTGAAAGAACAAGTGGAAGATCAAAGACAGAAAATTGAGCAGCTTCAAAGCACGATTCGCTGGAAAAATGACAGAGAAAAAGAAACGGATCAGCTTGTGGCGGGCAAAACGGATAATCTCAATGACCAGATTCGTATTTTGGAAAAGAAACTCAGCAAAATGCAGGATGTGCTCCTGGAAAAGGATGCACTCATCGAAGAGCAAAAAGCACAGTTGACTGATTATGAGGAAATACTGAAATATAAGGAGGATGAGGGACAGGCGGAAAATGAGGAATGTAGCCTGGATGAATTGAAAAAGCAGGTGATTTTATTCGTTGGAGGACATGAGGATCTGCTTACCGAATTGAGGAAAGAGTTGCCACTGTGTAAATTTCTGTCAAAAAGTACAGAACCCATGCCGGACATGAGTAAAATCGACCGGGTGGTTGTCTTTTATAAATTTGCAAACCATACTACATTTAATAAAATCATGGCAAGCGTAAGAAAAATCCAGATTCCGGTTCAGTATATTGATCGGAAAAATTATAGCCAGGTGTTAGAGCAGCTGAGAAGAAATACGATAAGCTAAGTGTTTTCTCGTAATATATGTATTTACATATATTACACAAATGATATAATAAAAATTGAAAGAGAGGTGCAGAACGCAGAGGGTTTATCATCTGCAAAAGAGCATGGTAAAATTTGATAAATTATGGAAAAAACTAGATGAAATGGGATTACAGAAACGAGATTTGTACCACGCCACGACACAAATCGCAGTGGCGAAAATGGCGAAAAATGAGCATGTAAGTTTGGGGACCATCGAAAATCTCTGCAAATTTCTGGAATGTACACCAAATGACATCATGGAAATCGATATGAGCGATATGACGTTTTCTTCAAAGAAAAAGGGATCCAGATTTAAAGACAAGGAAATCATTCCAGTCCGGATCATGAAAGAAAAAGGGTTACTGATCAAAGTGGATGGCGGAGGAAAGCCGGTAGAGAATAGTTCGGGGGAACTGAAAAAGCTCAAGAGCACATATCGGAAAATGAAATAGACGAAGCAGGTTTCGACAAGCAAGGAAGGAGCCGATCCTCAGAGGGCTGGGATGTACAATATAAAGTCCATATATGATATGGCAAAAAGAGAAGTGGAGGAAAAAGCGCAGCGTGAAAACAGGGCGTGAACAGGTACGAAAAAATAAAAGAAAAACATCCGTCAAGCCTGGGAAAAAACAGGCAGTGTATGATCTTCCTCAGAAATGCCCCTATTGTGGAGGAAAAATGCTGATCCATTATCCGGGACAGAAAAATGGGAAAACGGAGAAGGGAGATCATGCAAAGCAACAAATCAAGCCGGTTATGGTCTGTGAAAACAATACCTGCACCTGTTACTTAAATCTGAAGACTGATTGGAAAGGAAAGCTGTTGCCCGTTGGAATCCCGGCAGATGAAAATCTGCGGATTTTGCGAACAGAAGCCCATCACTATCTGAACTATTTTATGCAGGCTGCAGGTATGGATTATAAAGCAGCATATCAAACGGTTTCAGATATTACAGGACTTCCAGTCTCAATGTGCCATATATCCATGATGGATGAGGTACAGTGCCGGAGACTTACTGCTGAAATACTAAAGTATATTGTCCGTATGGGACAGATAAACCCACAAAAGCTGAGGAAAACGGGAAATCTGACCGCCTTTTACTCATATAAAGGGTATACTTTTTCAAATGCAGAGGCTCAAAATATGGTGAAGGAAATCAATGAGATTGCAAACGGATGACAGGCAGAAGAATACGAAGGGAGTGAGAGAAGGAATGAGCGAGCATAATACCGAAGAGCCGGAAATGATAGTTATCGACATAGAAGAAATCAAAAATAAGCTTCTGGAGGCTGGTCGGAGTCTGATTGAGGATGATGAGAATGAGAATTCATTCGTTGATGTTGAACGATTCCTGGATCCTTATGATGATGATATCGATAGCAGAACGGAGATACAGCGCGCAGAGGATGAGAGAAAGGACTTTGACAGCCGTTTCCCTAGATGCGAAGAACTGGTAAAGGTGTACAATAATAGAGTAGAAAGCCTGGAAAAGAAACAAAAACTTCAAGATCAAAAGCTTGTAAAATGGCTGGTTCCACTCACCGTTCTGATTATCTTTGGCTTTCAAATATACCTTGAAAAATATGGAACGGGGAACATGGAGAAAGATCTGGTCATTTCTTTTTTCTGGATTCCAGTAGTGGCAATTTTGGCACTTGTATTTGTGTTCTTGGGATCTGATAGTGAAAAAAAAGAACAAACGGATTATAAATGGCTGATGGAGAAGATATTTCCGATCATTTATGAAAAATATATTCGAAAGAAGCTTCCGAGCATAGAGTTCCAAAAAAATATTGCAAGCCTATTTCCGAACGGGAAAAAAGCGGATTATGGATTCGGGATTGAAAACCGTGTGATCGAACTGTATGAAATGGAGATTACAGCAATAGACCGGCTTTCTTCAAAAAAAGGAAAAGAATATTTGTCCTTTAAAGGAGTCTGCATTTACAATAAACTGAACGGAAAATATCAATTGATTTCCGGGATGTCGATCCTGCCTCCGTTTGCGAAGGGACAAATATTGGAAAGCTCTGATTTCTGGACATACTACATTATTACAGAGAATGCAAAAAGAAGGGTTTTGTAAAGCAAAAGCGGAGGACAAAAGAGAATGAGGCAGTTAGAAAAATTCAAAGAAACGCTTGCGGCATTGGATGATCCGATGGAAGCTGCATTATATATTGATAAGATGCGGGAAGCTGCCGGCTATTTTTGCAAAGAGCGTTATCCGGATGAGGTGATTCTGGAAAGTGACGGACAGTTTCAGGATATTTCGACATACGGAGTCAAACGATATCTCGAATCAGAGATCGATAAGTGGGAGGGAGTAGAATGAACTGGATTGCAGTTGTAGTTATTGCACTTATCATAATCAAAATCATACAAAATCAGCAATACAAAAATGGAAAATGATGTCTTAAGAAAACTGGAGTTTCAGAATCGCAATATGATTCCTTATATCGATGAGGATATCACTGTGAAGAGTCGCCAAAGTTTAGAAAGAGAGGAAATTTGTGAACAATAATACCGAGCGAGAATTCAAAGAAGGAACAAACAAAGAACGAAAAGACATGCGTTACTATCAAGAAAAATATTTTCGATTTGGAGTATATGTTTATGACTTATTTTTGGGATTGTGTGTATTAGCTCTTGTTGCAATTGCTACAATCTTAGTAATATTCTGGGGATTTTTTTTGGATTGTGTGTATTAGCTCTTGTTGTAATTGCTACAATCTTAGTAATATTCTGGGGAATTGCCGGTATGAGCAACTAACAGAATGCTTTCGCTATACTTCAGACAAAAAGTGTGCTGGCAGACAAATTAACGCAGTCTGAAGTCAATAACCCATGACTAAAGTCACGAGTATTAGAGCGCCAATTTTATAAAACAATTTTTCGAGCATAGAGTTCCAAAAAAATATTGCAAGCCTATTTCCGAACGGGAAAAAAGCGGATTATGGATTCGGGATTGAAAACCGTGTGATCGAACTGTATGAAATGGAGATTACAGCAATAGACCGGCTTTCTTCAAAAAAGGAAAAGAATATTTGTCTTTTAAAGGAGTCTGCATCTATAATAAACTGAACAGAAAATATCAATTGATTTCCGGGATGCCGATCCTGCCTCCGTTTGTGAAGGGACAAATATTGGAAAGCTCTGATTTCTGGACATACTACATTATTACAGAGAATGCAAAAAAAAGAGTTTTGTAAAGCCAAAGTGGGAGACAAAAGAGAATGAGGCAGTTAGAAAAATTCAAAGAAACGCTTGCGGCACTGGATGATCCAATGGAAGCTGCATTGTATATTGATAAGAGAGAGGGAGTAGAATGAACTGGATTGCAGTTGTGATTATTGCACTCATTATAATCAAAATCATACGAAATCAACAGTACAAAAAAATGGAAAAGGATGTCTTAAGAGAACTGGGATTCCAGAATCGCAATATGATTCCTTATATCGATGAGGATATCACGGTGAAGAGCCGTCAAAGTTTAGAGAAATATAATAGCATAAAATATTTCAAAGAGAATAAGGGTATGCTCGAAAAGGCAGAAAAAGTGATTCAGAGAAAAACCCAGGTAGCTGATACTTTCCGTCAATTTTTAAAGGGAAATGCATATGAATCACGTTCTCAGTATAAGCGCTTAAAAAAATACATCAATGAGATTTTAAAGAATGCGGATGCGTTTCGGATCCAAGTGACGTACATAACATCAGCGAATAATGTTCGTGGTTCAAAGGAAATTATCATACGGCAATACGATATTGACAAATTCCGAAACAATCCAGAATTACTCATGACAAAGACGGAATATAATAAGCATGTCAAGGAGCAACAGAAAGAAGCATTAGCCAATAAGCAGCATGACTATTATGAAATCGTAAACAGTATCATTGATTACGCGAACAAAAATAAGGACTCTTTGCTTATTGAGGGTAGCCAGGCAAAGGTGGATGATCTGATCAGCCAGTTGTTCGACCGCACGGTTAATAGCATCAAGAAAATCAAAACGACTGATAGCGATGAGTGGGATCTCATTAGAGTATTTACGCAGCGAATTAAACATGAGATAGAAGTGATTGTGGATAGAAATCAGCGAATCCTTGATTACTACGAGTCATCGGATTTTATGAAAATAAAGAAAACCTGTGAATCGCTCATGAATTCTCAAAAAGAATTTAACGACTACATCAAGGAAAAAGTGGAATCGATCTCCCGGCTCTTCGGTACCAGGGTAGTTCGCAACGAAACAGTCAGCGATGATGAGGTTCACTATATTCGTCCATATCGAAAATCAATCACCCCATTTACCGCAGAGGTTTCTGCAACCGTGTTTGCAAGTGCAGAGAATAATCCGTTGGATTATGTGGTAAAATACTTCTACCCAAATAAGAAGGATTATCCGGAGCAGATCAAAAAATTATATCAGCTTGTAGAAGAACTTGAAACTTTGCGAGATGCCAAACAGATCATTGAGAATTATAAGGCAGAGTATCAACAGTACCTCGATAATGTTCCTTCATATGTTATGGAAAATGATGAAGAAGGATTTTATTCCCGTCTCGGATTTGCAATTATTGATGAACATGTTCTTAACGTAGAATATAAATTTTAATATACCTCAAACGGCGGAATGGCGCAGAGATCATTCACGATACCGATGACAGAAGAAAATATCGCAGAGCTTATTAAAATACTGGAGAATAAACTTACTGCAAGCGCTTTTGCTAAAGAACAGAGAGTTCTGATGACAAAGAAATTACGGGAGCGCATAAAAGAACGTGATAACTTTACCTGCCGTACCTGCGGCAATTCTACTTATAAGGAGCCTAATCTGTTGCTTGAGATTGATCACATTATCCCTGTATCCAAAGGTGGAAAAACTGAAGAAAGTAACCTTCAGACCTTATGCTGGAAATGCAATCGAGCAAAGAGCGATAAAATCGTAGTATAACAATCAGAAAAAGGACGCTTGATTTCTCAAGCGTCCCAGTGTATAATCTACTTAGAAAGTGAATCGGATGTGAGTCCGATTTGCCCTCAGTAAAATGATTATCTAAAGAGTAAGCATCCTAAACTTTGGGCGGTTGGGGATGCTTATTTCTTTTTATCAAAGTGATTGTCTATGTAAGACAGAGCCGCAAAAATTACTAACAACAAAGTAAGAACTTCCATTGTGTTCATAGGGCATCACCCTCCTTCGTAAGACTAGAGGGCGTCTGATAATCGGAAAGTCACATCCTGCTTTCGTTTCGATGATACATACCCAGTATACCATAAATGGAACACTCGTTCAAATGATAATGAAATTTGGATGAAATTTGTGAAAAATTATCGCAAAGTATTGCAAAAAGGACGCTTGATTTCTCAAACGTCCCAGTGTATAATCTAATCAGAAAGTGAATCGGATGTGAGTCCGATTTGCCCTCGGTAAAGTTAAGCTAAAAGAGATAGCATCCTAAACTTTGGACGGTATGGGGATGCTATTTTCTTTTATCAAAATGATTGTCTAAGTAAGACAGAGCCGCAAAATCATAACATCAAATCATCAAAATAAGAAATAAAATGCTGAAAATGGAATTCCAATGAATATAAGATAGTCAATATATGTCCAAATAATATCATTTACATAGGACTTCAATTCAAATTTTTTATTGTGAGACATACATAAACAAATTATTGGAGTAATAAGTATTGCCATAATGGTAATTACAATAAACCACCTCAATTGTAACATCTTATAAGTAGAAGAAGAATTGATATAATTATTAACGTGTTCTAAAAAACTAGAATCTATATAAATTTGATTGCCTTGTTTTGTGATTTCCATAATAACCTCCCTATATAGTCAAGTCTTTTTTCCTTGAAAATCAAGGTTTCGTTTCGATTGATACATATCCAGTATACCACAAACAGAACACTTGTTCAACGAAAACAAGATTCGCAAAGGGATTTCCTTGTATTCTTGTTCCACTTCCAGTATAATATAGATAGAGATTCAGCAGCAGGACTAAGGGAGGCGCAGTATCATGAGTGCATTGCCGATAGAAGATATGAGTAGCGCATACATCGAGCATTCGATGGTGATAAATAACTTTGTGGTAGAAATCGGAAGCCAGATCAAAGACAGCCTATGCCGTGTATTTGGCAATGGTGTTCAGTACCAGTGGAACGAAAATAATAATAAAGTTGTGATTCCAGATGCATCCATTAACTGCAATATCAGAGATCGAAAAAACGTATCATTCACCGGAATCCCTCGCTTTGTGATGGAAGTCGTTTCTGATGCAACAGAAAAATATGACCGTGGAGAGAAAATGGACATCTACTGTAAAGTGGGTGTATCGGAATACTGGATCGTAGACTGGCGGAAGAAATCAGTTGAGATTTATATGTTTGACTTCAAGGAAGATGGAACACCATATCCATATCTGTTCAAAACGGTGACAGAGCAGAATAAGGACGAACTCAGCTTTGTCATGTTTCCGAATTTTGAAGCCAGCTATGACCGCTTATTTGATTTTGCATGATGGAGAGGTGATAGGATGCCAATGGTAGTGCATGATATTATTATTTCTTTTGCTAATGGAGTAAAAAAGATTCTTGGTGATGATTTGAAAAAGATAATTCTATATGGATCTTATGCTCGTGGAGATTATTCGGAAAACTCAGACATTGACATTATGGTCTTGACGACCTTGACAGACAGCGAAATCGAACGGGTGGAGTCGAAAATCTATGATCTTGCTTTTGACTTTCTGATGGATTACGGTGTGGACATCAGCGTAGTTATAAAGAATGAAAATCAGTTTAACTATTGGCTTGGAGCATTGCCGTTTTATGATAATGTCCAGAGGGAAGGAATGGTTTTGAATGGATAATCGACAGGAAGAATTAAGTCAATATAGAATACAGGAAGCAAAAGAGAGCTTAAAAGTTGCTGAACATTGTTTGAGAGAAGGGTGGTATAAAGACTCTATTAACCGTTCATATTATGCCGCGTTTTATGCGATAAAGGCAGTATTGGCATTAGGAACGATAGATTTTAAACGCCATAAAGATGTTGTCGCATATTTCAACAAAGAGTATGTGGCAAGGAATGTATTTCCGAGAGAACTTGGTCGCAGATTAGGCATGTTAAAACAATTAAGAGAAAAAAGTGACTACGATGATTTCTATATTGCATCCAAAGAACAAGCGGATGAGCAATACCATACAGCGGAATATGTAATTGCTAATGTTGATAAGTATCTTTCCGCTGAAGGAAAATAACCGTGATAAAGAAAACTTACACGATTCAAGATATTTATGCGTTTCCAGACGGTCAGAGAGCGGAGTTGATTGATGGAAACATCTATATGATGGCACCGCCGACCACAAGACATCAGTTACTTGCATTTTCACTTGCCCGTAAGATTGCAGACTACATTGATAAGAATAAGGGGAAATGCCAGGTCTTACTTGCACCGTTCGCAGTCTTTCTAAACGAAGAAAAGAACTATGTCGAGCCGGATATTTCTGTAATCTGTGACCCAGACAAGATAGATGATGATGGATGTCACGGCGCACCAGACTGGATTATTGAAATTGTTTCGCCGGAATCTCGCCGCATGGACTACATGATTAAGCTGTTTAAATATCGTTCTGCAGGTGTGAGAGAGTATTGGATTGTAGATCCAGAAAAGAACCGTATAATCGTATACAACTTCATCAATGATACGATGATGGAATATTCATTTGGTGAACCGGTAAAAGCCGGAATATACGATGATCTAGTAATTGCAGTGGAATAAATTTATGTATAATTTTGTTATTATATGAGGGGGCTTATGCCAACAATCAAATCCAGTGCTGATTTAACATGGCTCGCCAATTCATCCCGCAACCTCTATAGGCGGCGGGATGAATTGGCTTTTGCTCTAGCTCAACAGATTAGATAAGTTCTGTGCTGGGAGAAGAACAGAAATAAATATATATATGTAAATAGTGATATTATAAATAATAATATTTTTACCTCGCATCTATGGACAAAAATTTCCGGCTATGTTATAATTTGCTTACCAACAATAAATTATGTTTATGTGACTTCCATTTTTTCGGAAAATGATAAGTTAGGATTTGCGACCTTAAATTATCATTTGAGGAGAAAATAGTATGAAGAATAAAAAACATAAGTTTATGCGTGTAGTGTCCCTTGCGCTCGCTGCAAGTCTTTCCTTCTCTACGATGACTGCATTTGCAGACTGGAAGCAGGAGGGAAACACCTGGAAGTATCAGAATAGTGATGGCAAATATGCGACTTCGACATGGCAGTGGATCAATGGCAAAAGTTACTGTTTTGATTCCAATGGAAATATGTATGCCAATACCACAACTCCGGACGGGTATACAGTAAACGCGGATGGCGCATGGACTGTAAACGGTGTTGTACAGATCAAGAATGAAACATCGAAGAAAGCTTATTCTGATAATGATCAGTATCCGCTGGCACATTTGAAAGACTGGTTTGTATTAAATAGTAGGGGTAGACTGGTCTCAAAGTGGTCTATGGAATATATGTACGAGCAGCATCCAGAACTGAGCGGAAAATGGAATGACAAATATGACTATAATGGATATGCTGATTATATAAGGGGTAAAGCAGCAGAATATCGAGATGTATTTATTGCTGATAAAGGTGAGATTACAGGAGAGCCGTTTTACGCTGTGGCAAGATTAGCAGGAGTTACAATGCCAGGATATGAGGCAGCAGAAAGCTCCGCTGAAACATTAGCGATTGAAAAGGAAATTAGAGACTTTTTAAATAGCTTTGACTGGAAAAATGCGTCTGATTATGAAAAAGCTGTACATGTCGCAAGGCGGGTAAATAAGGCTGAATATGATAACACAACAAGTTCGTGTAATCTTGCATATGGATGTCTGGTTGAAGGAAAAGCATTATGTGATGGATTTGTAAATGCTGCTAATTTATTAGCATGGTGTATCGATTTACCGTCAACACCCATTGTGTCAATGTCTGCAAACCATACATATATGGCGTATTGTATCAATGGCGTGTGGGTTAGTCATGAAGCGACGTCACACGATGAAAGCTTTAAAATTATTGATCCGAAGAGTACCGTTCAGCATATTGGTCGGTTTGTACAGTATGGATCTTTGGCAGATTATTGCGATCGCACCGGATACACGGTCCCGAGCAACGATGTGATTTTATCAAAACTTGCAGGACACGCAAGAGTCATCGATAACTTGGGACGGATCACAGTAGATTTTAATTAGTAAAAAATGCAGTTGTTCAAATGAGCAGCTGCATTTTTTTGTCCCAAAATGCCAATAATCGCATAAAAACTATGCAAATATTGACATTTTCTAACGCGTGAAGTAGAATAAAAAAAGGCGAAGGATCGTCAAAAATAGTCGGTTTTTAGCCGAAAAAAAGGGAAGGAGAAGGGATAGTATGAAGCTGAAAAAAGGGGCTGCCAGAGCACTGGTTACAGCCTTGACTCTCAGCGTCATCAGTCCGCAATCCGCAGTCGCTGCGACCTGGTATAAAGATCCGGCGACAGGCTATTGGTATCACCAGAACGATGCTGGAAACAACACGACAGGCTGGCTTCATGATACGGATGGCAAATGGTACTACTTATCACAGACCGGGAAGATGCTTTCCAACGAATGGCATCAGGATCCGGACGGCAAATGGTATTTCTTTAATGCTTCTGGCGTACTGGTTGCCAATACCTGGCACCAGGATCCGGACGGCAGATGGTATTACCTGGGTTCGTCCGGTGCCATGCTCACAAATGCATGGCATAAGAATCCAGATGGCAGATGGTACTATCTCACAGGGAATGGTGCGATGCTTGCAAATGCATGGCATCAGGATCCGGATGGAAGATGGTTCTATGTAGATGGAACAGGAAGTATGCTTACCGGCGCAGGAACAATCACTCCGGACGGGTATACGCTAAAGGAAGATGGAAGCTGGGATACTTCAATCCCGAAAAAATCATCAATATCGACAACCCGTTCAAGCCGCAGTAGTAGCGGTGGAGGTGGTGGCGGAGGAGGAAGCTCTTCTGGAGGCGGTTCAAGCTCCGGAGGATCTGGTAGCTCTTCTGGGGGATCCGGCACAACAACGAATCCTTCGACTCCGGACCAGAAACCGGATAGTAAGCCAACTACACCAGATGATAAGAAAGACAACAGCGGAAACAGCGGAACAACAGAAAAACCGGATATGCCGGATCAGCCGTCAGATGCAAAGACCTATCTTACCTATAAGATCCAGTACGTGGATGTAGATAAGAAAATTGTTCTTTCCGAGACAACGGGAAATGCATTGGCAGGAGATACGGTTGAGATCGAACATGTTGTAATCGAAGGATATACCCTCTGCGAAAACCAGCCAGACAAGATGACGGTGAATACAGAGAACCAGATGATTACAATCTATTACTCAGCCATTCCGGTTGCTTCGCCTAGCGATGCAAAGGAAGTAAGCTGGGAGATCCGGTTTGTTGATGCTGAGACACATGCAAAAGAGCTGGCACCACGCAGAAACGGAAAAATCGTGGAGGGTGGAACCCTGAATGTCAATTTCATGGAACGTATCGTTGATGGAAAAGATATTTGGGAGTCGGTAGAAAAACCAGTTCTGACAATCGATGTATATGGTCCTGGACCAAAGATCTATTACATTGAGTATGAAAAGACTGGGGAGTTAGAAGAACCGGAAGATCCGGAGAAAGAAGCAAAGGATAAACTCGATTCCTGGTATCAGAAAGCCAAAGAATACGAGGCTGCCTTTACAGGTGAGAAGGAGGAAAATATTCCGAATTTCCGCTTCGATGTGGCTGACCAGGGAGAGAATGATACAAGACTTGTTTCTGCGATCGCGAGCATTGATGATACGGAAGAGCACACGATTTACTTGATCGGTAAAAATTTCAAACCGAATGGTACTGCAATCCCGAATCATTATGACGGGGTCCTTTACAGTAATCTTGAAGAAGATACCGTCACCTATAATGGAGATACCTATTATCTTGCAAGATTTTCCATTACACGCAGTTATGTCACAGAAAACTGTGAGCATAGATGGGTACTTGATAAGGATCATCCGGGCGGATGTCTATCCAGAGGCAGACAGGAGTGGATCTGCGACAAGTGCGGAGAAACCATGGAGACTTATACTGCTGCCCTTGGACACATTGATGAGGATGGAGATTCCGTCTGCGATCGATGCGGAGTAAGAGCATTCGACCAGAAAGTAGGAGACACATTAAAGACCACCATCACGCTGAATGATGGAACAACAAAGGAATTAACCTACACCTGCATTGACGAGGATTACCAGGGCGGAATGCTTTACATTTCCAATGAGTCCTTAAGCGTATCCGAGTTTGGCGGATATGGATCGTTTAATTATAACGATTCCAATGTGCAGGATTACTTCCAGTTTGGATTTGCAAATGCAAGTGCATTTAGTACGGATGTTCTTCTTCCGATTGAAAGGACAGACGGAATGACACAGGACTTTGCAATGCTCTTAACCGAGGATGAAGCAATGCAGTATGCAAGCGTCATCCCCAAAACAGGAGCTTATCTGGTAAGAGTTCCAGGAGAAAGCAAAGTCATGGGAGTAGCAAGTGATGGCAGCATCAATGAAGTAACAAATCCAGATGCAGATGTGTATGGAGTGCGTCCGGCAATCATTCTTGCAAAACCAGATACGAATGTACCGAGCAGTGTTCATTGGAACATCGGAGACATGCAAGCCCGCGAGATCGATGGCGTGACCTATATGTTCAAGTGCATCGACCAGAACTATGTAGACAGAACCCAGAACCACAGGAAAGCAGCACTGTTCCTTTGTGACAGCATTATCGCCTCCAACACTGGTTCCCATTATGATTATGAGAAACAGCCGGATGGTTCTTATGATTATGTTTACAAACCTGGTCCGATCACAAACTTTGGTGACAACAACGATTATAAATATTCCAAGATCCATAAGTGGCTGAGCGAAAACACAAACACGTATAACATGGAGCCGATCAGCATTGGTGTTGATTATGCGTACATGGGTGCAACCGAAAAACTTCGGTATGAGGATCTGGATGATAACTCAGTGAAAGCCTCCTATATCGGAAGCCAGAAACTGACAAGCTACATATTCTCCTTATCCGTGGATGAAGCCTTAAAGTATAAGCAATATCTTTGGGACTTTGGTGATGATCAGTATGGAGCAAACACAAAAGCATACTGGTTACGGACTCCGATGGGAGTAGCGGGAGCATATAAGGAAACCAATCAGGTATATGTAGTAGATATCGTGAATGGAAATATCCATCCACAAACCATTAAGCCTGTAACGGCATCAGACGATGATGAAGTCTTGGAAACCAGTACCGTTGGTGTGAGACCTGCGTACTGTATGCCGCAAATGTAATATATAAACAGGAATGAATCTTTAGGGAGGTATAAGATGAGAAAAGCACCGCTCAGTCGAAACCGGCTGAAAAAGATGAAGCGTCATCTCGTATCTGCTCTGGCTGTAGCTATGGTAGCGCAGAACCTTCTGGTATCTACGGCAGCGATCGCAGAGACACCGGAAACAAATGCGAAAGTAGAAAGCAGCACAGGAAATGCAGAAAATGCTGAAGGAGAGAACACCCAGAATGTCGAAAAGACAGAAGAGGGGAAGGAAACTCCGATCGCAGAAGCTGCCAAAGAAGCAGATACAGAGAAAAAGGCTGTTGTGATTAAAGAAAAGGCAACGGCAAGCAATCCGGCTCCAGCAGAGACAGAAAACAAAGACACGAAGCCAGGCACAAATGCTGCCGTGACTGAAGATATCTTTGATTCCATGCCGGAAATCGGAACCGATGAATTCACGACATGGTTCTTTGCACACAAGGACAATGCAGATCTTTGGAACTGGGTTATGAAGTTTGTTGAGGCAGATGATGAAAACCCGGATGAAGAAGCTGCAGCATTCCTTTCCTGGTTCTCCGAGCATGAGGAAGCAGTCCTTAAGGCATATGAGGAAACAGATCCATATGGAGTTGCATTATTAAGCAATTCTACCGGAGACCTCTGGACGAACTGGAATGGAAATACTACATGGAGCGGAGACGGTACCGAGTCTGCACCGTATGAGATTTCCAGCCTTGCAGACCTTATGGGGCTTTCCGAAATGGTCGCTGCGGGAAACAGCTTTGATGGAAAATATTTCCGTCTGACGCAGTCCATTGATCTCGGAAACATCAATATCAACAACGGCAACTGGAACCCGATCGGATGGTACCAGAACAAATCCGATTTATCCAGCGCAGTAAAGAACAAGTTCAAAGGTAACTTTGATGGCGAGGGAAATACAATCTCCGGATTAAAGGTCAATGAATCATCCAACCACTTAAGCAACATTGGACTTTTCGGCGCTGTCGAGGGTGGATCCATCAAAAACCTCAACATTGAGGCTGGAGATGGAATCAATGGTACGGATGCAGTTGGTGTTCTTGCCGGAAGCGTTGAGGGCGATACCTATATCTATAACGTAACGGTAGATGGCGCAACCTTATCCGGTTCTGGTGATGTCGGCGGATTAGTCGGAAAAATTGTTGGAAAATCCAGCAGCTATAAAGGAACCGTCACGATCGAGAACTGTAAAGCAGATGGTGTTCGGATTCAGTCCACAAGAAAGAACGCATACGCAGGCGGTATCGCCGGAAATGCACAGAACGTCAACTTTGTCGATGTGGAAGTCCATACTTACGATGGTAATGCAGACAGAATCCAGGGACAGGGCTACGTTGGCGGTGTTGCCGGAAGACTGAACAAAGGAAGCATCTACAACTCCTATGTGGATGGAACCATCGGAGGAAACGGATCTGTTGCAATCGGTGGTATCGTTGGTGAGTATGATGGCGGAAACATCATCCTTGCAAGATTCAATGGCGAGATTGCAAGATCCAACAACGGCACCCTTGCACATGAAGGAACCTTCATCGGAACCAGACCAAACAGCACAAGCTTAAGCTACGGAATCGGAAAGAATAATACGATTTCCTATCTGTTTGCGAAGGACGCTTCTGCTGCCAAGAAGGTATGCGGTTCCAACATTGATTCTGATAATGCATTCACAACGGACGCACATATCGGATACTTCACAAACAATGAGCGCAATTATCATCTTGTAGCCGGATCTGTTGATAAAGAGATCACAGACAAATATTTCTACGAGGAACTGGAAGATGCAGTCAAGAATATCGTAACCGTAAAAGTCGGTAACGAATTCGCTTCCGGAAAATATGCAGATGGATGTGACTTCTCCATCGATCACTTTGCTCCGAATGGACAGGGCGCACCGATCAGAGGATATCTGGTATCGATTCCTAGAATTGACACCATGAATGCAAACGGAACCTATGATACAGACGTGGCTACGCTGACTGCAATCGGACAGACCACAAACTCTTATTATCGTACCATCGATAAAGACAATCCTTCGGCAGTCGCAGCGGGCGATACCATCACTGTAGCGACAGCACCGAAGAATAAAGATGGCAATCGTTATCAGATGGTAGCGGACGAGAATGAAGCAGGAAAGGTAAAACCGCCGACCTATACGGACGAAGATGGTGATCCTGTAAAGATGGCATATGTCAACGGTGGAGCCTATACCTTTGATATGCCGGAATGCGATACGGAATTGAATGTCGAGTACATCAAAGTTACGACAGCCCTTGCCATGACTCCAACCGAGACCACGCTCAAGGTGAAGCAGACAAGAAGCGGCGATCGTAAGAACCCGCAGATCGTGACAGAAGTTCTCGATGAGAACAATCGCCAGATCGCAAAGTATATCGGGGACCAGGTAGCGGTATCTCCGACTCCGATCACAATCCATGCCGAGCATAACGGCGAGGGCAGTGCCAATGATAAGACTGTGAAGTGGTCTGTTGATAACAATGATCTCTTAACGCTTACCAATGTGGACACCACAACCTACACGGATAAGGACGCATACATCATGCCGAATCTGTCTTCCAACTTCATCCAGTCCACGCTCAACCGTCTCGTACAGGCGCAGGTTGACAGTGGATATGCAGAAGCAATCGACAACACGGTTTACAGCGATGTTGCAGTCGTAACCGCAACGACCAATCCGAACACCAGTGTCAATAACATTCCGGTCGTTGGAAATACCCGTGTGAACGTGGAGTTCCAGATCGATGATCAGACCACCAGAAGAGTTGAAGGATTAAGCTTAAACTACAGCGATGTTGTTTATACCGTTACCAGAACACTCACTGGAGACAGAACCAATCCGACTGAGACTTACACCTGCACTCAGCCGACCGTTCTTGCAGCGACTTTAAATCCGGTACAGCCGTTCTGGAAGAACGTAAGCTGGAAAGACGAGGGAAGCGGCTCCATCATCACCTTAACACCGAATGGAACCAACAATGAAAACTGTTCCATCGGAATTCGTTATGATGAAAACGGCACAGCGAATCCGGCGTGGATCCAGAATGTCATCAATGCAGACAATCAGAAACATGCAGATGATCCGTATGCATTAAGAAACGGAAAAGCAACGAATACCGAAGTTGTCACTGCAACTTCCGAGGACCAGACTCACGGCGTTGTGAATGCGAAGTGCAATGTCACCATCAACTTTGTAACAGTTGATCAGACTGTTGTTCAGCCGGAATCCGTAAGGATGTCCAAGGAGAGCGTGAACTACAACCTTTCCATCACAAAGAAGGGTGATATCAACTCCGAGAATGCATCCTACGATGGCTTTACAGCAACAGATCTTGACTGCACCGTCCTTCCGGATCTTGCAAACGATGACGATCATAAGCCATACGATCGTTCCGTTACATGGTCCGTATCCGATCCGGACGTTCTTACCATCGATCAGACTGGAAAGATCACTCCGAATCCGAACGCAGAATGGATTAAGGCAGCACAAAAGGTAGCTCCATACAGTGCAACAAAGACCGTATCTGTTTATGCGACTACAAAAGATGGCGGCAAGGTCGGTGAGACAAAGGTAACCTTAAATTACACAACGAAGTGTGTAAATCTCGATAAGGACACCTATACATACAACCTCACCTTAAAGAAGACCGGACGCACCAGTTCTCCGACTCTTACCTGGGAAGGACAGGATGCGGTGAAGTTAAATGCATCCACCTATCCGGACAAGCAGAACATCTCCTTTGCAACCAGCAATAAGGACATCATTACAGTCGCAGAAGACGGCACGATCGCACCGGTTCTTGATGCAACCAAGACCTGGATGCAGCCGGCAATGAAGAATCCGTATACCGCAACAGCGACAGTCAATGTCAGCGTGACAGACGGCAAAAGCACGGATGTTTGTGTTGTTACCGTAAACCTTAAAGTTATCGACAACACCTACTCAGGAAGCAGCAGTAGCAGCGGTGGAGGCGGCGGTGGCGGCGGCGGAAGCAGCCACTCCTACACAAAGAAAGTTACAAGTGTAGTCAGCGGTGCTCCGGCTGGATCCGTAACGGGAACGTGGACCAAAGCTGAAAACGGAAAGTGGTTATTTGCAAGCGTGTCCAAGCAGTATATCAATGAATGGGCTTACATCTACAATCCGTATGCAGCAAACGGTCAGCCGAATGTTTCCTGGTTCCGCTTCGATGGCAAGGGATATATGGTAACTGGATGGTTCAATGATAACGGAACGTGGTACTACCTGAACCCGTCAAGCGATGGAACTCAGGGCAGAATGCTGACTGGATGGGTTTTGGTCAACCATAAATATTACTACTTATCACAGACCTCATCCACAAAACAGCCGGTAGGATCTCTTCTTACGAGCACCACAACACCGGATGGGTATACCGTAAATGCAAACGGTGAGTGGACCGTAAACGGAGTTGTACAGTACCGTTAGGAATCAAATAAGAGTGGAAATGATTTTTCTACGAATCTTTTCCAGGGAGGGGCAGGTTCAACGCCTGCCTCTCTTATTAAAGGCTATCCGCAAAAACGTGGAATTCCCAAAAGGAAATGGAGCACAAGCGGAAGCATCCTAACGGAAGCGACAAATCCTACATAATAGGAAAGAACTCATTCCAAAAAAGGGAGAACATGTATGAACATGAATGATAGAAACATGGATCCATCGTTAAACGGAAATAGCCATCACATATTTGATTAACATAGGAGGTAACCGATGAAAAAGCATAACAAAGGGGCTTTGAAGCGGGCAACGGCGATTTTTCTGGCGACCATCACGATGGGATCCTCCATTATCCCGTACCTTCCATCAAACCTCTTGACAGCATATGCGTTTAAAATCCACTTTGAAAATTCCGGTGTTCCGGGTCATCCGTATTTAAGAGGTACGGTCGATGGCGAGGCAAAAGAAACAAATCTTCTCTGCTTGAATGAAGGTGCCTCGTGTCATTCCGATTATAACTACGAAAAGACAGATGTCAATGTCAGCTATTCAGAAGGAGATCTCTGGCAGAAGCGGCTCTTCTGGGCGTATATCGGTGCATTTGGATCATATGACGGGGATCCACAAATAAACAACTTTGCATATGGCATTTGTGATAAAGACGATGCCAAGCAAGTTGCTTGGAAAAACTCCTGTCCGGCGAAAGTTGATGAATTCGCCAATGACAAGTTCATGTCCTTAGAGAATGTTCCAGATGGATGTAAAGACCAGCAGTCGCTGTTTGACACTACAAGCAAACATGCAACACCGGAAACAGCACTCTCCATCAATGACTTATGGAAAGGTCCCGGGGACCTTGATATGCAGAAGCTCTACGACATGATGGGGCTGAAAGACTATGAGACTCTGAAAAAGTACTGTACTATCACGCCGGTCAACGTGCCGGACGGATACATATGCAATGTCACGTTTGATGATGCAAGAAGAGTCTTTGAGTATGATATCTTAAAGAGCAATGGTGCCACCCCGCAGGGAAAAGATGTTCCTACAATCACATTGGAAGTTAAGTATGATCCAAGTGTATTCACAATCTATGATGTCAGTGGTACGATTGAGTACTTTGAGTGCAAGGAATGGGGATCCCAGCAGCTCACCCGAGTTAAGGGACACCTGGAAGTCAAGCACCCGGTATTCTATATTACGACCGGTAAGGGCGGAACATCAACACCGCCAACGCCACCACCAGATGATCACATCAAAATCGATGTTCCAACACCGAAGATTTATGAGCATAAGGAAACCTTTGAATCCAACTACGAAGTTGATTTAACAAAGTACGATTATGAGACTGGAAAAGAATTAAAGGATTCCACCTGGCAGGTTCTTGAAGCGTTCCCGGATCAGACTCAGCTTAGTGATTCTGAAGAGGACGGCGGACTTCTTGAAAAGAAAATGAGAGAAGCACCAACAACCTGGAACGAATGGCTGATCTTTGAGACAGACTTAAAGACCGATACCAATGGATATCTGAAACATCATGATACGAGATACTATGATTTCGATCAGATGTATTGTAATGGTCATCCGAAGCCACAGAAACCAGATCTCCCAGAGGTAGACACCAGTACCCCAGAAGGAGAGAAAAAACAGAAAGAACTGGAAGAGGAACTGGAAAGCAAATGGGAAGCGGCACAGCAGGAATGGCAGGACATGGTGGATGAATGCGCACAAAAAGAAGCAAACAGCCATGGTGCATTCCACCACTGGGTCAATGATTCAGACGGCGATGGTGCTGAAGAACCTGATGAGGCAAAATCCTTCCAGGAATCCGGATGTGAAGAGTCCAGAGATACCACATATGATAATTTCATCAATTTAAGATATTCCTACACATTCCGCGAGGAAGATCCGAGAGATGGATATATCATTCATGGGGAAAATGGTCACCCGGATGATGTTCCGGTAGAGATCATCACGACTGCTGCCTCTGAAGCCAACAAAGATGCCGTATGGACCAAAGCCAACAACTATGATATCACAGTTACCGGCTTTGCCCGTAATATGATGCGGACCAATACGGATAACAACGATTCCGATGATACAGATACCTATGCAGCGGCAGAGACACATAAGCTTTATATCAATGAGCCAGTAGATCTGACCATCGGACAGAAAGCAGTCAACCAGCTGATGTATTTCTTCGGACTGCCGGAGAAATATGCTTCCGAACAGCAGGTTGTGTTAAATTTCACAGTTTCTGATGATGAAAAGGAGAAAGCGACTCCGTCTAATACAAAAACAAAGGCGAAGGACGAAAGCACGGAAATCATAGAAACTTCGGAAGAAAACAGTGCAGTAAACGATGCCGAAGAGACAACTGCTGTTGAGAACTCTGCAGAAAGCATAGAAGAAACAACGGCAGAAACAGTCGAAGAGACCGAAGCTGTTGCAGCAACGGATGAAGAGAACGATACACAGGAAGAAATCATTGTTTCCGATCCGGAAACCCAGGATGAAGAGGTTTCTGCGGAGCCGGAAGCTGTTTCTGATCCTGAGATCACCGTATCTTCCAGACGCGTGCCGACAGTCGGAACTCCGCAGGATGAGGAGGAAACGGTGGAAGAATCCGAAACGGATGATGAAGAAGTCCTTGCGGATGAAACTGCTGTTTATTCCTATGAACCGCTTGCCATTGAAGCGTTTAAGACGGATGGCGTTGCGGTGCTTGCAGCGGATGATGACGATGATGACAGCTCCTCGGGTGGAATCGATTTTGATAATCCAAGTGTCGATTCCCAGCCTGGAGTTGATGAAGGACCACATGACCGGATCGCACACAGTTTTAAGGTATACGATCATCGTGTTCCGGGACAGATCCATTTTAATAAGAAGGATATGGATCTGAAAGCAGGTGAAAATGCAGACTATGATTCCTACGGTGATACCCAGGGTGATTCCACACTGGAAGGTGCCGTATATGGACTGTTTGCAGCAACTGATATCTACGGACCGGATACCCAGAGAGCCGAAGATGGAAGTGTGATCAAGGGAACTGGCGTGATCTTTGATGCCAATGATCTGGTGGCGATCGCAACCACGGATAAGAATGGCGACGGATCTTTCCTTACCATCACGGAAAAACCGCATACCATCTACGACTACAAAGCCGGGACCACAAAGTACACAGGAAAAGATTATCCGAAGAACCTCTATGATATGGACGGATACCGCAAGGTATACCAGGAAGAGGAGACTGGACGCATCTACCAGAACAATGTGGCAGCAAACGGTGACTACTGGATCGGACAGCCTCTGATCTTAGGAAACTACTATATTAAAGAGTTATCCAGATCGGAAGGTTATGAGCTTTCCATTACCGGCAAAGACATGACGGTATCGAATGTCAACGATACAACCAGAGCCGAGTATGGAGAGAGTGCTGATTCCAAATCGAATCCGGTAGGAAGTGCATGGGTTGTTGAGAAATTAAAGAATGTCGTTACCAACCCGGAGGCAAATGCCACCTATGGAAACAGACAGAACTTATTCTCTATGAAAGTTGCATCCCTCAATGCCACAAACGGATACAATGTTGTATTTAGCGGCATTCCGGAGAAAGCAGATTTCTATGCAGACAATGTTACGAAGACAACAACCAAAGTCCAGGTACCGGTCGGCTACGAATTTGTGAATGCAACCGAGGAACCGTTATACCTGACTGCTTCTTCTCTTACTGTTAAGAAGGATGCAGACGGAAATCCGATTCCGAACCCGAACGCGCAGAAGACACTTCCGGTTTCTGCGAGGGAATATGGCTACAAAGCAAAATTAGTCGGTGGTAACATTGACACACCGGCGCAGGCAACCATGCCGGATCGATACAATGCTGCTGTTGGGGACTTGGAAGCCAATGACAAGGAGCAGTTCCGTTATATTAAATATGAAGCGGAATCGCTCTTAAGAGCATATGGACTGACAACACCGACCACCACATCCTTTACACCATCAACGATCGATGAGCCGGTATACGATGAAGCTTCTGCCGACAAGTTTGGATCTCCGGAAGTTACCTTTACGGTTTCCAATGTCAGCACCTGCAAAGACATCATCGACAAAGTAGTAGACTACTATCTGACTTCGAAGATCTTCTCATACGGAAGCGTTCAGGGAATCACCATGAATGGCAACACTGCAACCGTAACGATCGCAGTCAATGTCACACCAATGAACACAGCCGTTTACCAGGAAGATGGAAGCGGAAATATCATCGCCGGATATCTGTTCAGAAAGAACAGTGCGACAAATCGTTACACGGTTCGTAAATATGCGGCAGATGCAATTACGATCTCCGATAAGTCCAGCACCGGATCCTGTACGATCGAATTCCTTCCGGATTTCGAACTGAATGATGCCGGAGAGCCGGTCGATAAGATGACATACCGGTCCATGGAAGATCAGTATCTCTGCTACCAGCCGGGAGATGTTCTCTATGATTACTGTTATGCAGACGGAACCGGACATGAAAAACTTCATAGAAAAGTCTTACAGACCAAATATGAGGAAAGAGAAGTTACCAACGAAAACACAAAGACCAAGACTCTTCCGGTCGTTAAATCCATGGAAGAAGTCGCAGATCCAGTTGGAAGCACTTACGTTTACTACGATGCAGATGCAAAGCAGTATATTCTCCACGTAGGAGCAAAAGACACAGATCTGACCGGTCAGAAGAGTGCATACTTTACGGTTGCTCTCGATGACGGTTCCACGACACTTACTGCGGATGACATTGCAAAGATCGGAAAGAGCAATGTATGGAACTATAAGGCTGGCGATTCAATTCGAAATTCTGCTTACCTTATGAGGATTGCCGGAGTTGGAGCAAGCGTATTTGCCTGTGAGGACTTTGATAAGGATGAGACATTCATTCGCAACGCCAGACTGATCTATAACGGATATTATGATCTCTGTGAGGATGCCAATACAAACGAGGCTCCGACCTCTGTCGAAGAGCGTATCATTTCCCAGCAGATCAAAGTTACGAAGACCATCGAAAAGACTTCCTATAATAATACAGATTCTTATTCCGAAGTTCATGAAGACTGGTTTACGAAGACTTTTGGCAGCCTGTTGGGAAAAGACAAGGCAGCACAGAAGCTCGATAACTTCCGTTACAAGACCTACTTAAAATCCAACCTGGAAAGACTGTTCCGTGATAACGATGGCAACGTGATCTGGCTGGATCGATCCGGAAACGAGATCGATGTCCTTGATCGCAACCAGAAGTTCCCGGCATTAGTCAACAAGATCTACACGAAAGTGCAACATGTGACCACTCCGTTATACAAAGACTCCGAGGATGCAATCGTCAGCAACGATGCGCTTTATAGTTATACGAACGGACTGATCAATGAGGACCAGAACACCGGATATACCTCCATCCTTGAAACAGTCGAGAGAACGGCGGAGAATGGAAACGGCGTAAGAACCGTCCAGGCATATAACTACGATAAGTTCTTTGATGCGATTGCCGTAGCAAACAACGATAAGTGGGATGATGCCAACCCGACCTACACCTCCTGGCAGCCGATCGGAAACGAGGCAAACCGCACAGATGATACCATTCAGAATGCAAAAGCTTCTGACAAGGTAAGACAGTTCGCAATCGACTGGTACCTTGATGATGAGATTGCAAAATTAGTCAAAGACGTGCCGACAAACGGACAGGAAAAAGAGGATAAGGACGGCAAAGTTGCTTATTCTGATGAAATGTACGATGAGGCATTAAGAAATGCGATCACAAAAGCGGAGAACTACCTCAAACCGTTCTTCTCCTATGATCTGGATGAGATCTATGCGATTGCATGGGATAGCGCAGAAAATGGTGGCAGTGATAACAATCAGACAACCTTATCTGCGGACACTTTAAACGGTGATGCAAATCTTGCCAGCGAGGGTTACTACTTCGGAACATCCAAGTACCTGCCATATGGTACCTATGTTGTTGTGGAACAGCAGCCGAAGTACGACAACCTGGAAGACTTTAAGAATAAGCATTACCAGATCGACAAACCGAGAGAAGTTGAGCTTCCGGCAGTGTACGCAAGCTATGACGGATCTCAGGAATCCCCGGAGGAATACAATTCCTACTATAATTACGATGCGAATATTTCCCAGAGTGAGATGGAACGCAAATATAAGATCCGTTTCAACGAGGAAACACTCCATCGGATCAAAGGCAGAAATGCAGAGGGAGATTTCGAGGTTTACAAATATGGCATGGATATCGATCGGATCAACAACGGAACCAAGACTCCGCAGGCTGGAGATTACTTCGCACTGACCCAGGACGTATTCAAACCGTATAAGAATTACTACAATGCACAGGATGACCGGACCACTGGAGATGTTCCGTATTACCTCACAGAGGGATTAAGCGGAAAAGAAAAGGTTTCCAAGTATTACCGGTACAGCTCTGTTGCAGAGAATGCGGGTACCGCGAACGATGTTGCTTATCCGGGCGGAACCAAGACAGAAGACAATGTTCCGGGAATCCAGTACAAGGATAACGTAAAGACCATGCAAGGCGTAAAGACCGCTTATGATGGAAAATACGCATCCATGCTTGTTCCGTGGACGGTTGTAGCATCTGACAACCAGACTTCTGAAATCACAGATGTAGCCGTAAGCGCGACCGGAGAGAGTTCCTACAAAGGATTCTCTTATACAAAGTTCAGAAACCGCTTCTTTACGACCAAGCTCAGAATCGAAAAACTGGATTCTGAAACACACGAGAACATTCTCCATGATGGCGCAATCTTCAACATTTACGCCGCAGAGAGAGATGATTCCGCAAACGGTGACGGATCCGTGAAGTTCTATGATGAGCCGACTCTCATCACCGGAACTGAAGAATTCCTTGAGTCCATGGGTGCGACTGACATCAAGCCGATGGCAAGAAGAAGTTCCTTCACCGACCGGCTGACCGGAAAACAGTATGGCGCAGGAAACCTTTACACAGGCGTTGTCCCGGCAGGAACCCCGATCTGCTCAGAGGATGAGAAGATTGTTCTGGGTGATTCCTACGGAACACGTACCGTAGCATTTAAGGCATACTCCACCGTTCTTGACGGACAGATGAAGAGTGATGCTGACAATGCAACCCTCACCTGGCAGAACCAGACGGTTGGTTACATTGAGACTCCGCAGCCATTAGGTGCTGGCGTTTATGTAATCTGTGAGTCAAAGGCTCCGAGCGGATACACGAGAACCAAGCCAATCGCTATCGAGGTTTATTCCGACAAAGTTACCTATTACAAACAGGCAAACAAGAACAACAAAGTCCTTGCTGCCATGTATGAGTACCCGTCTGACAACCAGACAGCAAATGGCACAAAACCGCAGGATCTGATCAACGTAGCAAGAGTTGATGTTGAGAATGCACCGATCAAACTGACCGTTGAGAAGCTTAAGGAGTCCAGTGTGGATTCTGCAAACACAACAACGGACAAGACCGTCACATACCGTGTAAGCGGACGAATCGATGGAAAGCTTTCCGAAATCGGAAACAATCCGGATTATGAGTACGCATACAGTGATGCAGGAGAATATTTAGGATATGCCTGGAAGAAAGGCACTCTGGAATATCTCACAGAGCGTCAGAAAGCCGGAGAGAATGTGAAGATCGCATACGAGGGCAATGTCTTTGCCGGATATGGATACGTCACAAAGACTCTGGGAACGGCGGACGATGCCAACAAGTATGTTGCCGGTGCAACTATGACTCTCTTTGATGCCTTAGAGATCACTGAATCCGGAGATACACAGGATCATAAATACAATGGACTTGTGATCGAAAGAGACGGAAACAACAACATCAGCAGAATGCATGTTGAAAAAGGCTATGCGGGAAGAAAAGTTGAATTTATCGAGGAGACGGATGACGAAGGAAAGAAATATTCCATCGAATACCAGGCTGGAGTAGATAAGGACGGACAGCCGCTCACGGCAACCGGAAGCATCTGGACCTCCGAGTATATCGATCGTCCGGATACCGATATCCTTTACTACGACCTTGATAAGCTTGACATCTTTACAACACAGAAAGCGGACGGACTTACGACCGTCTATGGCTATGACAGAGACCATAACAAGGTAGTTGTAAATCAGGTTGAATCCGACAAGAACAACTTCCCGAAGACGGATAGTGAGTATTCCATCTATGCGTTCAAGGGCGGAATTCCGTATCTGGAATTTGTCGGTGGAGACTTCAATCAGATCAAATACTCCAGCACGGATAAAGTGATCGAAGTGGGCGATGGCACACTTGTTTATCATCTGGACCGTGATGGAAACAGGGATTCTCTTGTGGACCCGTACACCGGAATGGCGTATGTCAAAGAGAATGTGGTAGATGCAAATGGAAAGACATCCGAAAAGACATTAGTATGGGCGGTCAATGTTCATCGTGACGAGTACGGCAATGTTATTTCCACGGATAAGATCACAACTTCCAGACTTGCAACCATCGGAGAAAACAAAGATGGCTACAATGAGGGAGCACTGATCGATGTCACCAATAATTCCGGACATGACATCCCGGACAACGAAAAACCGTCCTACACCCATACTGAGTCTGGCTACATCACCGGATCCTGGCAGTCAGAACATGGCGAAGAGAGCCATAAGGAAACGACTGTCAACACCAATGATGATGGACAGAACATGAATGAGGATGTTCTGGTTGATGATAACAACGGTCAGTTCAATAAAGAACTGAACCCGACTTATGATGAACACGGACTTGTAGGATACTACCAGAGAAGCGGAGAGACCTATGACAAGGGAACCGAGCTGTATGACAGAAACGGAGACTTTGTAAGATACCAGGATTCCGACAATCTGGAAGAGTACAACAATGCGGCGTACCGCATCAATGAACACGATGAGCTTTATGACGGGGATGAGACCAAGGAGAGTCAGAATCAGTCCAAACTCTATCACAGACAGGGTGAAGGATATATTCTGGAAAACACCTGGACCACATCCGACAAGACCCCGAATGATCCGTTCGATGATACAATGACAGATGGACAGGCGGATGTCTTAAAGCGTGTACCGGCAGGTACCTATATCATGGAAGAGTTAAAAGCTCCATCCGGATATATCAAAGGTATGCCGACTGGTATTACTGTAAACGAGACTGCTGCCATGCAGAACACCAAGATGGTTGATAAGACCACGAAGATCGAAATTTCCAAGATTGATGGTACGGAAAAGAATACCTACAACCTGAAGAACATGGAGACCGGACTGATCGAGGGAACCGTTGAGGAAGGTAAGAATTCTTATGGATATGGACAGGTATCTGATGCCGTTATTGCACTCTACCGTGCAAAGAAAGTTTATACGGCAGACTTCCTCACCTATCCGAAGGGATATTACTTAGAGAGAGCATCGCAGACAGAAGGTCCGATCACCTACTATGCTTCCGACAGCATGGTAAGCAACATTAAAAAACTCACAGCCCAGTGGACAACCGGAACGACTCCGATCTATGCGGAAGGTATTCCGGAAGGATTCTACCTGTTAGAGGAGCTTAGTGCTCCGGACGGCTTCACGATCAGCGATCCGTTAGAGGTCTACATCAGCAACAGCGCTGAAGTCCAGGATGTGACGATGTACGATGATCATACGAAAGTAGAGATCGCAAAGCATGAGATCACAAACAATGGAAAAGAGATCTTACCAGGTGCAGGATTCACACTCTATAAGGGCAACACAGACGGAACCTACAACGAAAATGATGTCGTTGATTCCTGGACATCCGATGATGCCACAGACTATACGGAGACTGTAAATTATGCAGATTATCCGAATGCCAACGGTGCGACCGGAATAACCGGATTCATGACAGAATTTGAGGAGATGTTCAACACATACGGCACAAAAGCCGGAACCAACATCACCTGGTCCGTTGAAAGAAAAGCAGAAAGAAGTTCTTCTTCTGACAATGTATGGGTAATGGAAGACCGTACACAGATCCCGGTCGTTGACGGTGTGATCAAGTTCCCGGCTGGAATGAGCCAGGAAGACATGGATGGATTCCAGGCAGCATACAATGCCAACACGAAGAACGCAAATGTGATTAAGTGGCTTGATACAAAGAGTGCAGCGTATGTATCTCATACTCAGATCGATCAGGCAACCGTAGACGGAAGTGCGTCAACCACAAACTTCCCGACAGCAGCAACCATGATCTATCAGACAAATGACGGACAGCAGATCAGGATCGCGGCATACGAGAGATCAGCAGACCGGTCCGGAAGATCTTATACGTTCGATTACAAGTTCGACTATAAGAAACTGGATGCCATCAATGCTTATGCATGCTCTTACCTCACAGCAACTGGACACAGAAGATTTGATTACCTGCCGGTTGGCTCCACATATGTCCTGGTAGAGACTACGGTTCCGGAAGGATACGCGAAAGCAGATGACAGAGTCATCACCGTAGAGAAGATGAAGGATGTTCAGTATTACTCCATCTTAAATGAGACAACTGCATTAAGAATCTCCAAAGCGAGAACCAATGCGGACGGCTCTGAGACATGGGAACTTGCAGGTGCCAAATTGGGACTTTACAAACCGAATGCCGATGGTTCATTCGAGCAGATCTCCGAGAATCTGATCGCATCCTGGACAACCGGAGAGGACGGAACCTATACAGAGTATGACTTTGTAAATGGTCTCATCCCGAACGGCTATAAGATGGGTGACTTAAAGCCACACACGATCCGTGGATTGGAAAACGGAACGTACTATCTTGCCGAGATCGATGCACCGGATTATTACAAGACATTTGCTCCGATGAAGATTGACTATGTTGGACAGAATGAGATCCAGATTGTCCGTGTTCTCGATGAGGAAGTAAAAGGAAGACTGGAAATCAAGAAAGTTGACAAGAACGATGACAAGCCTCTTAGCGGCGTGTCCTTTAAGGTAACTGGTTACCGTTACGGTACTGGTGAGATCGTATATGATGCAACAGTAAGCGACACGAATGGAAAGATCCTTGTTACGGACCTTCCGGTCGGAGAAGCGGACGAGAATGGCATCATGACACCTTATGTATATAAGGTAAAGGAGATCACACCGCCGGATGGCTATCAGACCAATGGTGTAACTCAGACCTTCCAGTTTGCACCGGATAAGAATGGCGTATCTTATAGCTATGATGACTTTGCATTCGAGACCTTGACAGTCACGGATGAAGTGACCAGAGTTTACATCACCAAGAGAGATTTCACAAATCTTAAGGATGATGGAATTGATGGCGCATTCGTAAATGGTGCAGTCCTTGCAGTCTATGAGTTAAACGGCAGAAATGCGGATGACAGCTATATCTATGACGAAGCAAATCCGATTGCCAAATGGACAACTGCTGCCGATGAAGGACGCCACATGATCGAGGGACTGATCGCCGGAAGAACGTATCTCTTAAAAGAGTTACAGGCTCCGGAAGGATATAACCTCATGAAACCGGTTGTATTTACTCTTGCTCCAAGTGGAAGAAGCATTATTGCAATTTCGAATGATCTGAATACGGTCAACGTAAACAGCATCACACCGGACAATGCATACTTAGATACCGATAACCTGGATGTGGATTCGATTGATTCCGTAACTGTGATCGGACGGTATGTGACAAAGGTTGAGACCGTTGTAACAGACGGCGCTGGAACTGAGATCGCTCAGTGGATCAACGATGGCAATGAGCACATCCTTCACAGGGAAGATGGTCTTTCTGATGATGCAATCTATACGTTCACGGAATATACCACATACTCTGATGGAAGCCGGATTGTAACAGACAAGACTACAAAGAGAGTCAACTTCAATGAAGCTGGAGAAGTGGTACTCAAGACCAGAACCGTAGGACATACAGAACTTGCTGTTTCCTATGCGGACGGAACCCCGATCGAAAGCTTCACTCCGAACAAATTTATTGCGGATAAGACCATTAAGAACAACGTAAACCCGGAGAATCCGAAGATCACGGTAAAGAGCAACGGTTCCACAAATGGAGACGTGCTCGATCCGACCCAGGCTGTTATGAATACTGTAAGCTATGTGAATACTGCGAATATCACCACAGATATCACAGTAGAAGCAAGTGTTGATGATACCGTAACAATCATGGGCGCAGAAAACGGCGAGATCACCGGAAACACCATCAAATGGGTTATCAAAGACGTTGCACCGTTACATAGCGGATATGTAACATTCACGACCATGATCGATCAGAAACGCGCTTTATCTACCAGTGTTACCGGAACCCTTTCCTACAATGGAAAATCTGTAACATCGACAAAGACGGTTCCGATCATGCAGCCGAACGAACTCACGATCTTCAATGAGCTGACAGGATCCGGAAAGGACCTTTACAGCGATGAGAAGACAGACTTCCGCGTAAAGCTTTATAATTCCACAGGCGAGGAGTTACAGGGCATCTACGAGTACACCGGAAGCCAGACTGGAGAGATCCGAAGCGGCGAGATCATTACCCTTGCAGGCAATGAGTTCGTAACGATCAATCCAGGAAACATTTATAAGAATGTTCGGTACAAAGTAGAACGGATTGAAGACGGCAGCCAGAAAGTATTCACAGAGCGGAATACGGAAGGATATGCGCCGGAAGAGACTGGAGCATTTGCAGTATTTACGAGAAATGTGAAAGATACTTCCGAGAGAGAAATCTTCACCAAGGGCGGAAGTTACCTGCTCACGGAGACAACATTCTTTACGGATGATGCTTCCATGGAGACCAATAAGCTTTTATTTACCCTGGATGAGAAGACATCTATCTCCACAGTGGGAGGATATGATAAACAGACAGAGGTACATTTAAGCAAGACCGACATTACGACCGGAAAAGAATTACCGGGCGCACACATTGTTGTAAAGGACAAAAACGGAAAGACGATCGATGAGTGGGATTCCACGGACAAGCCGCATGTGATCACAGGCGTTCTGAATCCGGGAGAAAGCTACACGATGACAGAGACCGGAGCACCGGATGGCTTCGCATATTCCGAAGACATCACCTTTACAGTCAATGAGGATGGCACAGTAGATAAGGTCGTAATGCAGGATAAGAAGACCCATGTTTCTGTCAGCAAGACGGATATCACAACCGGAAATGAACTTCCGGGTGCACATCTTATCATCAAAGATAAGAATGGCAATACAGTAGCCGAGTGGACATCCACCGACAAGCCGTATGAGTTAGTTGGAATCTTAAAGGCTGGCGAGTCCTACACACTTATTGAGGAAGCAGCTCCGGACGGATATGCGTATGCAGAGGAGATCAACTTTACAGTCAGCAAGGACGGTTCCATCGACCGTGTCATCATGGAAGATAAGCCGACCCACATATCCATCAGCAAGACGGATATCACAACGGATCAGGAGCTTCCGGGAGCACACATCACGATCAAGGACAAAAATGGTAAAGTGGTTGATGAGTGGACATCCACGAATGAATCCCATGAGATCGTTGGCAAGCTCATTGCCGGCGAGACCTATACCATGACTGAGGTCGGAGCACCGGACGGCTTTGCATACTCTGTAGATGTTGAGTTTACAGTAAGCAGAGACGGTTCCATTGATAAGGTTGTGATGGAAGATAAGCCGACACATGTAAACATCAGCAAGACCGACATTACAACCGGAGACGAGCTTCCGGGAGCACACATCACGATCAAGGATAAGAATGGAAATGTGGTTGATGAGTGGACATCCACCGATAAGCCACACGAGATCGTTGGCAAACTTGTTGCTGGCGAATCTTATACCATGACTGAGGTTGGAGCACCTGGAGGATACGGATACGCAGAAGACATCACCTTTACAGTCAGCAAGGATGGCTCCATTGATACCGTAGTGATGGAAGACAAGCCTACGCATGTCACCATTTCCAAGGTAGATCTGACCACCAGTGCGGAACTGCCGGGAGCACAGCTTACCATTAAGGATAAGGATGGAAATGTGGTGGAAGAGTGGACATCCACCGATAAGCCGCATGAGATCGTTGGCAAACTGATTGCCGGCGAGACCTACACCCTGACCGAGATTACTGCGCCGAACGGATATCGTGTTGCGGAAAGCATCACCTTCACGGTAAATCGTGATGGTAGCGTAACAAGTGTTGTGATGAAGGATCAGCGAATTCCAACAGGCTCCAGTCATAGATCCTATACACATAAGGAAACCACCGAGAAGAAACAGCCGGAGACAAGAACCGTTGTTCTTACGAAACGGAATACAGATGGTGGACTGGTATCCGGTGCGGAATATGGAATTTATCTGGATGACGGAACTCTTGTTACAACGGGAGTTACAGGAGATAACGGAAGAATTGAGCTTCAGATTGAGCCTGGTAACTACTATGTACAGGAGATCAGCTCCCCGTCCGGATATTCCCTAAACCACACAAAATATCCACTTACTGTGGCAGCAGATGGAACGACAGAAGGTAAAGTGGATATGGTCGATGACTTTGCGATCGTTGCGATCAGTAAGTTGGACGTAGCGACTCTTGAGCCATTGGAAGGTGCGGTATTCACCATGTTTACGATGGACGGAACACCTGTTGCGACTGCAACATCCGGTCCGGAAGGATACGCAGAGTTTAGAAAAGTTCTGCATGGAGATTACTACATCATGGAGACAGACGCTCCGGAAGGATACTTATTATCCCCGGAAAAACGATATGTATCCATTGATAAGTTCTACACCAATGCGGCTCCGATCATCTGGTACGACAGTCCGGATGAATACGAAATCAAGACTCCGCCGACCGGAGACAATTCTCCGATCATTCCGGTCGCAGTTTTACTTGTCTTAAGTATTGCAGGTTACTGCTTTTACACGAAGAAAAGTAAGAAAAAAGAAGAGAACTAATTGACATTTGGGTGCGGCACAGCTTTTTACAGTCTGTGCCGTACTCCATTTGAAAAAATCCTTTAAAACGATCGAAAGATATAGATTTTCGGCAATAATGGTGACAACGTACAAAAAGGAGAAATCCTAAAAACAGACATAAAAGATCTTAGGAAAAGGACTTGACGATATGCGGGGACTGAATGGACTAAGGGCGAAATTAACAGAGTAGGGGAAGCAATATGGGAAAGAAATATATTCGTTATTTATATGATAAGAATATGTATCCGGAGTTCAGCCAGCGACTAAAAGAAGCCAGGAAAAATAAAAAACTATCTCAGCAGAATGTAGCAGATCAGATTGGATGCTCCAGAACTTTATATCAGCAGATGGAAAACGGAGGCGCATCTGCGATACAGCATGCGCATGAGCTGGGAAATGTTTTCGGAAAAGAAATTTTTGATGTATTTCCATATGATATCTATCGCTACTCCAATGAGTTTATCCTGGTATGTATGGCAGTCTTCAACAAAGATTATAAAGAGATCGCAAATACGTTAGGCTGCAAAGAAGCTGTACTAAAAAAGAGCCTTCTCAGCGAGAAGACAATATTTTATCTGCATTTGAAAGATCAGATCGACATAATCTTCCCAAACATGGGAATCATTGACTCATTCAGCAGAAAAGGAAGAAACAGTGTTGTCGTAAAAATTAAAGGTTCCTGTTTCGTTTACATGAACGTAATGGGGAGTATGACTGATAGCGATAAAGTATCTGAAATAATGGAAGAGAAGATGCAGCTTCGGTTGCAGGACGGGCAAGAAAGAAAATAAGGACCTGAATATACGGGCGCGGATCGAATTTGATGATCCGCGCTCATTTTTTAACAATAGAACTATGATCTATTTGTCGAAATAGGAAATTTATATAGTTAATTTCATATGTAATTTTCAAGTGATAATTTCAATAGAAAATAGATATAATATTTATCAATACATATCCATATTTCTTTTTTGCCAGGGTGCAAAAGTGATTATTCATCTAGTAATTGATACCACCTTAATATACTCATGGTATGATATGGACATTGTACAAATTCGAAACAGATCATGTATTTATGAAAGAAAAATGAAGAAGGTGTGATTATTATCGAGGATAGCAAAAACTACTCACAAATATACCAAGATATGTTTGCTTTATTGGGGGATAAAGATGCAGTGATGAAAATTCACGAGCACTATGGTGGAATGATGGTCAACTTCCCAAGAAAATTATATAGCCAATCATATACAGAAAAATATATTTGTGAGAACTATGGAGTACAGCCTATCAATATGATTTCAAGCCACTTAGGAATCGGCACTCGGCGTGTAATGCAAATCGCGAAGGAGCTGGGGTTGACAAAACCGAGGAGAAAATCAACAGAAAGCCAGGAAAACAAAGCATTATATAAAAAAATATAGAATTTAAGAAAGTAATGGATTAACTATGAAAAATACGTTTTGTGATGCAAGCATGTATCCGGAGTTTGCGAAAAAGGTAAAGGAATGCAGAAAAAAGTTAAAATTGACCCAGGGGGAAATTGCGAATAAAATCGGATGTTCAAGACAGATGTACAACCGACTCGAACAAGGCTATCCTCCAATAATGCAATATGCAGATAAACTGGCTGAAATTCTGGGTGAAGAGATTTTCAGCGTTTTTTCTTTTGATGTGCGGAAATATTCAAAGGAACGTATCTTAATATATGCAGTAATCTTTGGAGTAAGCTATGAAGAAATAGCAAAAGTCATTGACTCAACTGCACAGTATACACAAGCATATCTCGAAAAAAACACATCTGGGTACCTTCTACAATATAGGAGTGGCTGGGATCGATTATTCCCGCATATGGAGATGATCCAAAGTGCGAGAAGAATTGGAAAAAACAGCATTGAAGTTGTCGTGGATGGAACAAGGTATGTGTTGGTAAACCAGATAAAGACTGCTTCACGGGAAAGGGATTCCATTTGGAATCTGATAGGGAAAATAAAGCAACCAGAGGATTTGGAAAAATCAGAAGAATTATATTCCTGATAATGAGAGCGTAACAAAAATGAGATGCATCCAAGTAAGAAATCAGCAAAAGAAAGGGCGATAATCGTCCTTTCTTTTATTTTTCAAACTGTTAAAACGTAATAAAATCAAAATAAAACGTAATAAATATAAAAAATTCCGTGATAGGGTTGAAAAAAATATAGGAATATGTTATATTTTTACTATACAAAAATGGTCAATCTATACATCCTGCGTGGGATGTGACAGCAAACTGTCCTACTTTGTATAGGACATAACGAAAGGAAGAGGATAATGAGTGATTATACCAATCCTTCAGGGACTACAAATACATCAAAAAATGATGAGGCGATAGGGAGAAGCATTTCGGAGTTATTGGATCTTCAGCTTGCGCTTGGAAGTATTATAAAAAATATAGTTGATCGCTTAGTAGTGAAAGAAACCATTGAAGCATCAGATATTGAGCATTACAGCCATTTGATGAAAAGGAAAATCGATAATACACTTCGCAGTGTGCCGCAGGCAAACTGTGAGATGAAAGAAAGTACAGACGAGAAAAAATAAGCCGGCTGCAGAGCAGAATGACGAAATTAAGGGAGGTGGCAGAGTGGACAAAGAACAGATCTTTTTTGACAACAAAGCGTTGGCACTTAACATTGCACATGGTTACTTCGAGGACAAGTATGCGGCAGTGGAAAGAGAAGACTATGAACAGATGGCACTTATGTATTTATGGGAAGCCTCTATGGAATATAAGGAATCAGAGCAGACAAAATTTTCCACGTTTGCCACAACTTATATAAAAAACTCATTTGCGGATTACTTCCGGCACATAAAGCGCCAAAAAAGAGCTGCGCTGTATCAGCGTGAAACGGATCGGAACCAGGAGAATGACAATCTGGAGGAATCCTTAAAGAATCTGGAAGCTGAAAACACAGGTGAAGACAGCCTATCTTACCAGCTTTTAAGGCTGGACTTAGAAAGAGACCTTTTGCGTGAACGGAGAAAACTTCGAAAAAGCGAGAAGAGCACTGCTGCCGGATTGGAAATTCTGTATGCAATTTTAAAGGGAGTCTCTGGAGCGGAAATCATGGAGACAATGGAAATTCCGGAATCCTCTTATTATCGATGTGTGAAAAAAGCACGGAAGCATTTGTGGCAGGTGGCGATGGCATAAAAGAAGAATCTTGCAGGAGAAGTTTATGATAGAAGAAAAATTATTAACGGAGAGCTTTTTCAGCCAGAGGACATCTAAAATAAAAAGATTCGTAGAAGTTCATCGGTTTGCGAGATTTTTAAATAAGATCGTCCCCAAAGAAAAGAAAATCGTATTGGTTGGGATTGGGGATCCTGAAGTACATGCTGACTATGTAGGTCCCAATAGTATTGCACTCATTCAATATTTTATGGATTCGGTTCCCATGTATGGAAATATCTTGTTTCCCGTAAAGGGCGGAAATACGAATGAATACGCAAAAAAACTGCGTGAAAAATATCCGGATTCAGTTATCATTGGAATTGATGCAACGATAGGAAAAGCTGAGACTGGAACAATCATAATCTCAAACCGCCCGGTAAATCCTGGAAGCGGCATGAACCTGCATTATGATCCAATGGGGGACGTGTCCATTTTGGGGATCATTGGAGAAAGCCAGGGACTTGTCCTGGCAAAGAAGAATGATGAAGCGATTGATCGCATGACGGAATTTATTGCGGAAGCCATTATATGCTGGGTGACAAATTACCGTCACCAGGCACTGACCGATGGAAATTTTTTTGAAAAAGCGCCATTTGCTCCAACTGCGAGGAAAGATAAATGATAGAAATCATGCCAGTCCATTATGATATAGCTGGAGATCTGAGACATTATTTTAATTCCAATATGAAGGAGATCCTGCTCCACATCGAAGAGTCCATGAGATTCTGCGAAGAGAAAAAAATCTCTGTGGGGCATGGAAAACTCTATTGGTTTTTGAAGGATGATCAGATCTTTTTTTATTGCAACAATATGTTGATTTATCACAACCAAATCATGAATGCAGAGATGCAGTCCCATCCCTTTACCGAAGCATTTATGAAAGGAGGAAAAACACTACTCAATGAAAACGAGCTGGAACAGACTATGATCAAAGATGCATTGGCAGCATATTATCTGATCGACAAGGAAGAACATGAAAACAGAAAAAGTTCCGCGATGCATAAGAAACAGCCGTTCCCAGGTACGGATATTACCAGAGAAAAATACCAGTGCGGTTCCAGTCTGTTCCGGATTACCGCGCAAAGAAGAAAAATTCAAATCCTAAGAAATTATACGCAAAAAACAGCATTTATATTTCCGTCAGAACGGTATCGGATGCCGGCTCATGGGAAGGTGCAGATTTTTGGAGAAGAAAATACATATCCGGTCCCGGATCCTTCAAAATTTAACGCGGCTGTTTCGGATGCTAAGTATGAATATGGAAGAGGACTTCAAAATATCAGAGCACTCATAAAAGCATTGGAGTCAAGCGAATATGAGAAGATGCACAGGATTACACTTTACGCAGGATGGAAATGCCAATACAATGCAGGTGATTCTCTGGCAGCCAGCTTATGGATCGTGATCGATGAAAACGCACTTGTGGATGCGGAAAATTGGAAAATTGAGAAATTACAGCAATATATGAATCTATTGGAACAAGGGAGATACGAGGAAACGCTTTTTCGTGGAAACATCCTTCAATGGATCGAAGAAGAAAAAATGAAAAAGCTGCCGTATACCGATTCTCACTGGACCGGATCCGTAAATAGATGCCTTTATATCGGGACTGCATGTACAGACGAACAGGCAGAAGCATTCCTTGCATCGAGAACAAAAAGCCGAATACCGGAGAGAAAAAGGCTTCTGAGACCATTTCGTGACCGCTTGTGAGACGCTGGAGGGGGGGAGAGTGACATGACGCAGAAAAGCACAAAAGATGTGATACAGATCTATACAGACGGTTCCTGTCTGAAAAATCCATACGGACCTGGTGGATATGCTGCGATTATTCGGTATCAATCAAATGGAAAACAGTATGAAATGCGCCTTTCCGGGGGAGCCGCAGGAACGACCAATAATCGTATGGAGCTTATGGCGGTTATTGAGGCGGTAAAGCATTGCCCTGATATCGAAAAACCGATGTTTGTATATACGGATTCACAGTATATCGTGGATGCATTTGGAAAAGGATGGATCAAAAACTGGGTCAGACTCAACTGGGATCGAGGAAAAGAGGGCGGACCGGTCAAAAATGCAGACTTGTGGAAAGAATTATTGACCGTGATTGGAAAGCGGAAGATTGATTTTGCATGGGTAAAAGGACATGCGGGAAATCCTCTTAATGAACAGTGCGATAAAATGGCAGTCGAAGCGGCAAAGACATTAAAGGGAACGTATAAGAAAGGAACAGTCAAGCAGGAAAACAAAGCAGATAAGACACAGAAAGAGCAACCCAGCCTTTCTTTTGTTGTGAGTAAAGTAAATGCTGCAGACTTGGACCTTCATAAGATTCTGGAGGAAAATAAAAAATATTTGCTTATCCCGTCAGCAGCATATTTCCCTCAAACGCGATCGGGGAAATATACGGTTCTCATGGACTATTGCGGGACCAGAAAGGTGATTTCTGGAGACTGCGAGGAACATGACCCCAACGGCGTATTTTTGAGAGGAATTTTTGAAGCCTGCTGCCTGTTGCGGTTAAAAAAGAAGAAGATCGTAATCCTTTGCGGAAACGCAGTGGGCTTTTCCAGACCGCAAAAAAGCGTTCACAAAGATATTTTTCAGCAGATTGATCGGAGCACAAAAATGTTGGGAAACCAAATCCAGGTCATAGAAATCAACGGTGGAATGAAAAAAATCAAACAAATCATCAAAACCTATAGCTGAGAGATCCATCGTGAGAAAACAGATTGGAAAATTTATTTTCACAGAACAAGGTCAGACACCGAGGAAAGAGGTGATATCACCTGGGGGACTGATCTTGTTTTACGAGGAGTTTCCTTATTGCCCTTATTGCGGCTGTATCGTGAAATTCCCGGAAACTTGACAAATAGTCAGATGCTAACTATAATAATAGACATAATATTGTTTGATTGTCATAGCGATAAGAAAGCTAGGGATTGTGAACATCCGTAGAGAAAATCGATAACAAGATTTTTTCAGTGGATTTTTACACACGGAACATTGACTTCAACAATTGGATTTCTGTAATGGAATCTGTTTTCGATTGAATTCATTCGTAAGGCGCCAAAAGAATAAGTTTGAAAGAGAACAGAGGAAGCTATTTGAACGAAAATGGTTGAACGAATATGTTTTATTTGTGTGCAAAAGGAAGCTGAGACCGGATAAAACGTGACCTGGAAAAAGCCAGGGCAGTAGACAATGGAAGAGATGGCACCATTCATTCGTGAGGGATAGGTGCTTTTTTTCTTGCCAAAAATAAGATGGTGAGTGGATGAACTGTTTTTTGTGTGGAAAGATTGGAAATTGACAACTGTGTCATTATAGGCTATTATGTCAATAAATGATAAAAAAATATGCAAATATTGGCATTTTGGACATGAGGGAGATCAAACATGAGGATTATCAAAAAATATACACTTCTCACACTTGTAGGGATTTTTGCGTTGACTGGATGCGGTAAAGCTGCTCAGAATACTCAGGAAGACGTAAACAGTGCTTCGGATGCAACCCATCTTGATGCGGATTTTAAAAAGAATTTTGATACGATTGAGTTAAATGGAAGCACATATAAACTTCCAATGGAGTATTCCGTTATGGAAGAACTGGGCTTTTCAGATTCAATGGATCCTGCTGCCGAGCTGACAAAGGGAAAACCGGTAGCGACTGTGTTTTCAGATGAAACCGGACGGGAGATTACAGGATATATCGCATATGCAGGAAGCGGAGAATCCGGATATAAAATTGACAGCAAAGTGATCGCGATACTGGCATCAAAAGAGACGGCAAAAGATCTGGGGCTGAAATTCTATAAGGGGATTTCCCTGGACTCAACAGAGGATGAAGTGGCGGCTGTTCTGGACCATATGCAGTCCGGGGACAATGGTGCATTGTACGGGATCCGGATGGGGGATTATGAGTATCTGTCCGTAAGTTTAAAAGACGGATCCGTGAATGATATCATGGTCATCAATGGAACAGACTTCTTTGGTCATGCGCAGAAGTGATCGTGATCATCTGGAAAAACTATGAATGCTCCACTCACATGCGGTGCAGCGGCTCCTATGGACGTAGTACTCTGCCTGAATTTATAGAAATACTGGAGAAATCATCAAAACTGGTTGCGCTTCTTGGAAAAATAAGATATACTGATTATATCAGTTAGTTGTTATTATCGTACAGGGCATATTAGGTCGGAAATAATCTAGGTTATTTCCGACCTTTTTTGTGTGAAAAAACAGGAACTGAAAGAACTGTCCGCTATGCGGACGAAATAATGCACATTACCTGATAGAGGATGTGTAAATAAATACACAAAAGGAGAAAAACATATGAGAGTTGCAAAAGTAACAGAGCAAGAGTGGAGAACGCTCCAGAAAGGCAGAAGGAGAAAAGTTCATAGATATTTGAGATGCCAGAAGTTCTCCAGACTGAATAGGGAATTCTTCCAGTGGTTCAAAGCCTGGGGAAGACCGGCAGTTCAGCGACTGCTTGGAGGGCTTTGCGTTGTCGGCGGCTTAGCAGTGTACTGCATGATGCACGGTCAGCCAGACTGCGGAGAGATTATGTTCTCGGTGGTGGCTGTACTGGCTGTTGGAGTATATGTGCTTTGCACCAGAAAGGAGCTTTTTGTATGATGTGAGTTGGAAAGACCTGCTGCATTGGCAGCAGGTCTTTCTGCGTTTAACAGGAAAAATCTTGTGGTCCAGACATCAACGCCAGGATTATTGTAGGCATATAATCTCAGCCTTATAAAAAAGATCGTGGAAACCCCATTTCTCCCTGAAAAATCACAATTGCATTGATGAAAATCACAGAAAATGATTACACGGTTAATTATGGTTAATTGAGTTAATTCATAATTAAGAATGATTGCATTGACACGGAATATGTGCTATTATATGCTTATAAACACACGGAACGTATAGAAATGGAGAAATGCATATGGCAAACTTTGCAGTTAATTGTCCGGACGAGGTGATCAGCCGTGGAAACGCACTGATCGCTAAAATGGCGGAAGGTACGGATGAAAAAAAGGCGGAAACACTGAATCGCATATTCGCAATCGTTGAGAAAAGCATGGATGATGTGATCATGCAGGAAAATGGAATAGATACAAAGGGATTGGATGCGGCTTTAAACGATATTCGCAGAATGTTCCAGACTGCGTCCAGTAATCGTGAAAGACTTCTCGATGAGAAGGAACAGCAAATTATTAAGCTGAAAATGGAAAAAGCTTCATTAAAAAGTACATTCCAAAATCAGTTGCAAGCTGCTATGGAAGAAAAAGAGGTTGCGATGCAGTCTGCGAAAAAGGCAGAAGAGGATGCTTTAATGGCTAAGAAGCAGGCTGATACAGCTGAATCTTTGGCAGCAGAAAAAGAAAAATTCAACACAATCCTCATGACAAGATGGAAAGAAGCAAAAGAAAAACTTGCTGGATATAATGACTTGAAAGCGTCAGAACAGGCGGCAAAAGAGAAAATCGCGGATTTACAACGTGAACTGGAACAGATAAAAAAGGATCACGCTTCTGAATTATCGACTCAGCAGAAAGATGCAGCGATTGCTTTAAATCATGCCGTAGCAGAAAAAGAGCGAGAAATGCAGGAAAAATATAATGAGCTGGAAGCTTATAATAAAGAACAGAACGAAAAGCTCTTAGATTTGCAAAGGGAAATCGATCAGCTGAAAAAGGAGCATATTTTTGAGATTGCCAGTCAACAAAAAGATGCTGCAATTGCTTTGGAACGTGCCGTAGCAGAAAAAGAGCGTGAAATGCAAGGCAAGATCCAGTCTGCGGAACTTGAGACTGTACGCATGTCTGGGAAGATTGAAGTGCTTGAGGCGAGAATCAGAGAATTGATGGATAAAGATCGGGACGTGAGCATAAGGGGCAAAAAGAATGAGCTTGGGCTATAAAAACAATATCAATGCGGCGATGACTGCTGTTTCCAATATATTTATTGACGAATATATGGAGACCGCCAATGGGGAATATGTAAAAGTATATCTTTATCTTCTCCGTCACGAGGGAGAGAACATGGAAATCCCGGATATCGCGGATACACTGAACCATACAGAGTCTGATGTCCGCCGCGCACTGGCGTACTGGGAACGGGCTGGTGTTCTTGCACCAGAAAGAGAACTCATGGAAGAGGCAGAAAATTCAGGTGCGAAATCCGCAGAAAACCTGCAGAATGCGGGAGCCACATCCAGGCTGGGAAAAATGAATGAACAGAAATCAGGGACAGCTGTTCCGATGGATGAATGGTCATCCCAGAATGTGCCGTCCATGGAAAAAACTGCGATCCCGGATGCAGGAAACAGTTATGACCGGATGAAGCGCCTGTCTGCGGATGAGGAATTCTCTGCGCTTCTCTATGCGGTCCAGCAGTATCTCGGAAAGACGTTCAGCACGATCGAGTGCGAGAAATTCGCCTATTTTTATGATGTGCTCCATATGTCCTGCGAACTTCTCGAATATCTCGCGGAGTACTGCGCCGAGGGTGGTCACACGAGTATCCGCTACATAGAAAAGGTGGCGTTAAACTGGTATCAAGCTGGAATTCATACTCAGGACGAGGCGAGAGAACACTCAATGAAATACTCGAAAGATACGTCCGCTGTCATGAAAGCGTTCGGCATCATGGGAAGAAATGCGGGGACGGCGGAACAGGAATTTATGCGCCGCTGGTTTAAGGAATTTGATTTTGATTCCGCAATCGTCACGGAGGCATGCAACAGGACGCTCACAACCACAGGTTCAGCAAGTTTCCCATACGCGGATAAAATCCTCACCGGCTGGAAGGAAAACGGCGTGAGGACCTTACAGGACGTGGAAATACTGGACAAACGCCGCCAGGAGAAACAGAAGAAATCTGCTGGGACACCGAAACAGAACCGGAATACGTCCGGGAATCGCTTCAACAACTTTGAACAGAGGTCCTATAATTATGACAATTATGTCTGGGCGGATATCAGGAAGAGGGAAAAATCCTAAGAACACTGGACAATTGATCCAGAAAGTCGTATGATGGATGTATCAGTTATGTGAATGATTTGTACGAGGAAAAAAGAGTCAACACCGTTTTGGGTGAATTGGCTCTTTTTTTGTGCAAAAATAGAAAGTATTATAACTGAATTAAATTTAAGGAGAGTGATAAAAAATGTAAGTATTTAAAATGCTTGTATTTGCAAGCAAAAACGTATATGATATCAATAAGGAGGAATATACTATGGCAAATACATCAGTTATATATGCAAGAATCGACTCGGATCTTAAGGACAATGCAGAAGGAATTCTCTCACAACTCGGAATTTCGCCATCAAGTGCAATTCAGATGTTATACAGCCAGATTGTACTAAAAAAAGGAATTCCGTTTGAGTTGCGTCTTCCATCAAAGCATCCAACGATAGACACAATGACGCGGGAACAGCTTGATGCGGAACTTCAAAAGGGCATGGATTCTATTGAAGCAGGAAAAGTATACTCTGCTGCTGAAGTAGAAGCGGCACTTGCAAAGGAGTTTGGCATATGATAAGTAGCTATGAGGTTGGATACTCGACAGACGCATACAACGATTTGCGAGAAATTTATGCCTATATTGCAAACGAACTTCTTGTTCCGGATACTGCTGCCACCCAGCTAAGACGTATCCAGAAGAAAATCTTGTCGTTGGATTTTCTACCATCTCGTTATGCGTTGGTCGAATGGGAACCTTGGCATTCCAAGAAAGTACATCAGCTTCCGGTAGATAACTATATTGTATATTATGTGGTTAAAGAAGAACAAAAGACGGTCACAGTGGTCAGAATATTCTACAGTGGTCAGAATGTTGAGAACATTGTAAATTCGAAAGAAACACTGGACAACTGATGCAGAAAGTCTTATGATATACATATCAGTTATGTGAACGATTTGTGTACGAGGAAAAAAGAGTCAACACCGTTTTTCGCGGTAGGTTGGCTCTTTTTTTGTGCAAAAAAACAGAATAGCGTAGCTGAAATAATAAATGAGGTGAAAAGAATGAAAGAGATGAAAACTAAAACAAGGTTGTCTTGCGGAGAATCGAGCACTACTGAGGCGGGTAACAAAACATTCCCCATTGTAGGCGTACAGTTTTGTGCAGACGATTATCTGACATCTGCCGGAATGCAGAAAATGATGTCACTTTTGAATTCGGACGAATTTGAGATCCGGCAGATAGATGGAAAATGCAATACCATTGCATATTTTCTGATCTCTGCGGAACTTTACGATTCGCTGGAAACAGCAGATGTTCATGAGATGGAGGCATTTATCGGAGTGGTCTTGGATGATGTGGAAGAAGAATCTCCAGATGGAGAGTATACATGGCGTGACCATCGAATGCATCTTGAGTATCAGTAACGTATACAGCCAGGGAACAAGATTCCATGGCGTGAAAAATAAGAGAAAGGAAAAACTACTATGGAAAAAAAGAAAATTAAAACATCAAAACGAGGACTGACATTTTCATTCTCCGGTCTTAAGCGCTTCTCTCCGGGAAGACATTACCGATATATCCTGGATGTAGAGTTCAATAACCTGATCCTTCTTCCGGCAAAGGACGGACTTATGGTTTCGAGGAAGAAGACCAAAAGCGGTCAGATCAAATCCTTGATCGATCTCAGAAACCGAGAGATCCGGAATGCGATCAAGCATGCGGATTTCCTTGAGATCGAGATGAAGGAAGACAGCATCCTGGTATCATCCCTGGAGCGTGAGGATATCCGGAACAGAAGCTTAAAAAACGAGAAGATCATAAGCCTGGATAGATATGTGAACCGGACCTGCGAGATAGAGGTAAGCAAAACGCTTCTCCGGGCAGCAGGAGATACCGGAAACATATCAACAGACTATCACCAGATGAGCTTTGCAGAAATATTTGGGAGCCTGGTAGATCGTGATCCGGATGTACCGAAAAAAGTGTCCAGAGAAATAAAAGACGTGATCCGGGTGATTTCCCTGTTTTCCGGAGCCGGAATGTTAGATTACCCATTTGCCGGGGATAAAAACTTCAAGATTGTGGCAGCCTTTGAACATGATGAGGAAGCGATTCTGACGTACCGGCATAATATCGGGGACCATATCAGGAATGTGGATATCCGATCGTTAAAGGCAAGCGATCTGCCAGAGGCAGATGTTATAATCGGCGGTCCGCCATGCCAGCCTTATTCAAGAGCAAATCCATCCAAAGAAAAACGAGGGATTTATCATGAAGAGGGGGACATGTTCAAGGAATACATTCGGCTGGTCAAAGAGACTGGAATCCGGGTATTTCTTATCGAGAATGTTCCGCAGTTATTGACGGATTCCTACGGGGAAAATATGGATTATCTGCGCGGAGAGCTGGAAAAGGACTACTGCATTGAGGCAAGGGTGATCTGTGATGCGGACGTGGGAGGATATACCACCCGCAAACGGGCGTTTATTCTCGGCATACGGCGGCAGAAAGAACCGCTTTCAAACATCTTCCCCAATCTGCTCCTAAGACCGGTTAAAACGGCTGGTGAAGCGATCAGAAAGGTCACGAAAGCCTGGAAAAACTTCTTTGATGTGAGCATTCCAGGAGCAAGAACGAAGGAGAAAATCGCTCTGGTCCCGGAGGGTGGAAACTGGCATGATCTTCCAGAAGAATACAGGACAAAAAGTGTCCATTCGAACATGTATCGGCGTTTGGATCGGAATAAGCCGAGCATAACGATCTGCAACTGGAGAAAAGCCGTGATCATCCCGCCTCGATTTGATAACAGCGGATACTGGGACCGGATTCTCACGGTGGCAGAAGCAGCAGCCTTATCCGGTCTGGATGAGGAGTTTGAGTTTCTCGGAAGGTTGTCTGCAAAGCAGCAGCAGTGTGGAAACGGGGTCCCGATCGCAATGGGACGATACTGTATGCAGATGATCAAGAAGTATTTTGCTTCACAGCCAGATTATGTCATGGCGTGACAAGCCGCATTCGAACTTTAGTGTGGTTTAGGATGTGGGATAAATCTTGTAGATACAACTTTACTGTGGGATTGAAATATACTATAATGCAGAAGAGGAAATATTTGTAAATATCAAAAGTATGAGTAAAACATTAAGTTTAGCAGATATAACATCATATCGAGAAGAGTCTATAAAATGTGGCAAGTCAGAAGACTATATAACTGCCTTGTCAGATTTAACATTGTTCGCCAAGAATTCCCCCATCTCTATAGGTGGCGGGATGAATTGGCATCAAAACTGAACATTGTATAGAAATTACATTTTAGCCGCATTTTTGCGGCTTTTTGCATTTTCTTATGGATGATTATGAGATTATGGTATTTTTGCTCTATATATGGTATAATCAGAACATACGTTTGATATTGCTTTTTGCATCAAACACATTCAAGCACATTTATTACGACAGAAAGGAGGACCCCCCATGGACAGAAAGAAATCATCCACACCAAAACCTCCAGTGGAACGTATTGCGTATCGTTTCTACGGTGTTCCAACTGCGAATGATGCCGCACTGGAAGCAAAGACCTTTGGCTGTTGCAGGTATTTATGGAACCGGATGCTTGGTGATCGTAATACCCTGTATCAGGAAATCGGCGAAGCTCCGGATAATACACCGGCTGATTACAAAGATCTGGATGAGTGTAACTGGCTGAAAGAAGTAGACTCCCTCGCACTTGCCAATGTCCAGCTCAACCTTGAAACAGCATTCAGCCGTTTCTTCAAGGGTACATCCCGGTATCCGAAATTCAAATCAAAAAAGTTCAGTCGGAAATCGTATACCACAAACGTTGTTTGTGCTAAGAACGGGAAATCCAACATTGTCCTGGATGAGAAAAACGGACTTCTGAAGCTCCCAAAACACAAAGACTGGATCCGGCTGAAGATGCACCGGAACATTCGTCCTGGCGGAGTCATCAAATCTGTCACTGTTACTATGGAACCGGATGAAAAAACGTATTACTCAATCCTGATGGAATATCCAAAAACTGCTGTTGCCAAAACAAAGCCAAAGACTATGATCGGACTGGATATGTCCCTTCCGAATCTGTATGTGGACAGCAATGGCAATACTCCGGATTTTCCAAAGCCATATCGTAAAATCGAACCGGCACTTGTAAAGGAACAGAAACGTCTTTCCCGTAAGAAGAAAGGCTCCAAGCGGTATGAGGCACAGCGTCTGAAAATCGCAAAGCTGCATGCGAAAGCCAAACATCAGCGGAGTGATTTCCTGCATAAGCTGTCTGCATCCCTGACTGATACTTATGACCTGATCGCGCTCGAAGATCTTGATATGTCTGCTATCAGACGTTCCCTGAAATTCGGAAAATCCACATCTGATAACGGATGGGGCATGTTTGTGGAAATGCTGACCTATAAGGCTGAACGGAAGGGAAAACAGCTGGTAAAGATTGACCGCTGGTTTCCGTCCAGTAAGACCTGCTGTCAGTGTGGTCATGTTCATAAGGAGCTGACTCTGTCTGACCGTACCTATATCTGCCCGGTATGCGGGCATGTGATGGACCGCGATAAACAGGCTGCAATCAATATCCTGAAAGAAGCAATCCGTATGCTGCAAATCGCAGCTTAAAGATAAAACGGTGGGTACTCCCGGAATGTACCAGAACCGGTCGGAACACCGGGATTAGCCTGGCTGTACTTTGTTGTATGTAAGGTTCGGATGGTCGCAGTCATCCGGTAAAATTGACTCCTCGTAACCAGGAAAATAGACGTTCTCCGGGACGGAAGCCCCCACTTCAAGTTGTGCAGTGCCTAAGTGGTGGGTAGGTTCACGAATGAAAAGAGGAAAAACAAATGAATAGAAACTCTGATTTGGCATCGAAAATATATGCTATTTTTATAGCCGTAATTAAATGTTTTATTTTAGCTTGTGGCATATCTTTATTATTATTTTTCTTTTATGATAATGAGTTGGAATTTACAAAAGATAATATCAAATGTGTAGTGGGTTCAATACATGCATTATTATTGGCAGTGGTAGGAGTATTGAATTTGCTTAGTGCAAAAATGTGGAGCGTTGAACATTCTTCCACTACCGCTAGTGATGTTATAAAGCCATTTGGAAAAGCTATAATAAGTAATAAAGAAAAAACACATGAATATACAAGAAGGGTGGTTACTGTTCATGAAGCGGGTCATGCAGTAATGGCTTATTTAAGAAACGCAAATACAATCGTTGTGACAGCTTCTCTTTGCAAACCAAATGTGGCAACAGGATATGATACATTTGGGAATGTAGAAGATGTGAAAAGCATGATACTTGTTAAATACGCAGGGGCAATAGCAGAAGAGTTAATATTTGGGCATTATCATATGGGTAGTTTTCTTGGAGATAATTCAGATTTTAAAAGTGCAACGGAATTGATTAAAGGTTATATTACTATGATCAATTCAGAGATGAGCAAAACACTATTAGATAAGGAATTGGAATCTCAACTTATAGATATATCAAAAGCTTTTTACCAAGAAAGCAAGGAACTGCTTAGTTCAAATATAAAATTAGTTGAGCATTTATCTAGCGTATTAACAGATAGGGAAGAATTAACCACAGAAGAAGTATTTGCAATAATAAACGATTTTAAAGACAAGGAAGAGAATGCTAATCCCACAAATTCGTAACATTCTGCAAAATGTGGAATTTTAAAATATCCCACAGTAAAATTCGAATAGCCGTGACAAGCAAAATGTTGACAGTAAGCTCATGGTGCTGTATACTGAAAAAGTAGTATAGTCAACTATTAAATGTCATCGGAGTATTAAGTCACATCAATCCCTTCGGGGATTGTATGTGACTTTTTTTGTACAAAAAAATAAGAATGCGACTCCGATGAAACACCAAAAGGAGGAAAAAATATGATTGCACAGGCAGCAAAGACATGGAACGTGTTACAGTTTGTGAAGATGGTGGAGCATGGAACGATTACGTTCAGCAATATCTACCAGAGATCCTATGTATGGGATAAGGACCGGGAGTGTAAGTTATTTGCTTCACTCGTAGAATCGTTCCCGATCCCGGCGATCAATGCATCCCGGCATACGGCAGAGAAAAAAGGAGATCCTGGAGTCTATGATCTGCTTAATGGTAAACAGAGGGTAACGGCATTGACGAAGATCTTCGGAGGTGAGGTACGGTGTCAGAACTTATGGCGTTTGCGGCTGAATCCGGAAGATCCGATCGATCTTACGGATGAGGAGAAAGAGTTCCTGAAGTATGGGGAAGAGTACGATGAAGGACAGCTTATCCATACGATCGATGTGAACGGGCTGACCTATAATGAATTACCGTTAAGCATAAGAACGGTGATGGCAAGTCGTATGATGCGCATCGAGTATTACGACAATCTCACCAGGGAAGAGGAACGGCGGATCATTATCAATGCCAACTCTGGAAAAGGAATGTCAGCAATCGAACGTACCAGGATCGAGATGCGATCGTTCGAAACCCTCTTAAGGCTTTCCAAACATCCGATTTTTAATTGCTTGTCGGAAAGCGCAATAAAAGGGTATGTGAACGAAGACATCTGCTTAAAGATGTGGATCGTGTTATATACGGAAGATCCGTCTCTGGAAACCAAAGAAGTTCGTCCGCTGGCAAGGACTGCCATCATCACGGAAGAGCAGATGAAGGAGATCTGGTCCATTTTGTGCAGACTGGAGGAGATCGCAAAACGGGTAGACAAGCCGAATGTGAAAAAGCGCATCTTAGCCAGACTTCACATGAGTACGCTCGCTCCGATCGTTAAGCGCAGCATCAATGACCAGATAAGCATCGAAGAGATGACGGACTGGCTGAGTCACTTCTTTAGCGGAACGAAACGTGCTTCTATTAACGAGAAGTATAACGAAGCCGCAAGAATCTCCACGGCGCAGAGAGGAAGCGTGAGAACACGTCTTCATGAGCTGGAAGAGGCATATGAAAACAGGTTCGGCAAAAGAAGTTAGGAGAATATTGACACCAAATACGATACCACATATAATGGAAACAGGAGGTATATCCTATGTCACAATGGGATAAATTGATAGCGCGTATCTGCAACTTATCGAAAGATCTTCGGTTTGATGAGCTGCGAAAAGTGTTGGAAAGTTACGGATATGTGATGGATGCTCCAAGAAGCGGAAGCAGCCATTATACATTTAGAAAACCAGGCTGTATGCCAATCACAATACCAAAGCACGAACCTATCAAAAAGGTATATGTGGAAATGGTAAAACAGGTGGTTGAAAGTGAGGCGAAGAATAATGAAGACAAAGACATTGAGTGATTATATGGCAATGCCCTATCGCATGGAGATTGTAGAGGATAAGGATGAAGGAGGATTTGTTGTTTCCTATCCGGATCTGCCGGGATGTATCACTTGTGGAGAAACGGTAGAGAGTGCAGTAACAAATGCGATTGATGCAAAAAAAACGTGGCTTGAAGCTGCACTGGAAGACGGAGTGGAGATTCATGAACCGGACAGTCTGGAAGATTATTCCGGACAGTTTAAAGTAAGACTCCCGAGAAGTCTGCACAGATCACTGGCAGAACATTCTCAGAGAGAAGGAATCAGCATGAACCAGTATTGCGTATATCTTCTCTCCAGGAATGATGCATTATACTCGAAGAAGTGAACTTACCCACCACGTAGGCACTACATGCCTTGAAGTAAAATTTTTGTTCTGATATGTGAGGACTGCTGCCGGCATTTGCTGGCAGCAGTCCTCTTTTGCATCATGGTTGTAGAACCGGAACTCAATCTGATATTGAATTCGCACTCCGGATATGATATAATGCGGAATATAAAGTTACGGTTGTTATTGTTTTTTGGAGGATGAGTCGCTGAATAAAAAGTTTGGCGGCTTTTTTTGTTGAAAAAAATTGAAATTCGGGAGAAGCTATGGTACACTTAAGACAGTTTAAAGTGTACCTGGAAGAAAAGTCACAGATGTGGAATGCATTTGTGGCTTTTTTTGCGTTTTCCCACAGAGAAAGGGGTAGGCTTATGGCAGCAGAATTAAGAAAAGAAAAAGATGAAAGGATCCAGGGAAACGACCGGATGCTCCTGGACCAGCTCCACAATAAACTGTGGATCCGCTATAATAATAAGCGGATGGTCCCGATGGAAGCGCTGACCGGGAAATATAAGGTTGCCTGGGACCGCTTGAATAAAGAGATCAATGATCTTCTGGTGGCATTCCTTACAGCAAATCTTTACCGGAAAGTGACTCCGGAAGACAATAAATTTTATATGCGGTTTATCCAGCTCCTTTTTGATAAGTATAAGAGCCGGTATAACGCCGCATTAAAATGTATCCCGCTGGAAAGAAGAGAGAAGATCCTTCTGGATATCCGGGATGAGATGGGAGCCTGTGAAAGCTCCTTCTGTGAGTTATTGTTCCAGAAGCGGCAGGCAGGAAAAGAAAAGAATGCGGATGAGAAAACCATACGATTCGAGGTGATCAAAGCCTGGAACGAGGAGATCAATCCACAAACAGGAATAACCGTAGCGTGACAAACGACAGAGGGCGGACAGGATTATTCCTGTCTGCCCTCTGTTATTTTTTATTGATATTATTTTTCTGTCATGCTAATATAAGTGCAGAATTTGATGCTCAGGGGGAGGATGATATTTATGATTTCAAAACCGTTTGCATTCCCCGTTTCGCAATGGGGACTGATCGATGAGAAGCCCATTTCAAGCGATGCGGGGAGAGAGGAGTACCGGGTCGCTATTGGAGAGGTAAAGAATGAAAAGAAAGAGACGATCCGTTATATCGAGGAAAATATATATAAGGATATCTTAAATTGCCTGATCAGCGAGGATGAGAAGGTAAAGAAGCGGTACCGTTTGTACCAGAACTTAAATCAGGTACCGCCGATCATTGTAAAATATGAAAAAGATGTGATCATGCATAACAGCGCGGTCCAGAATTACTATATGAAGATCAAGACGGCACTGGAAGATATTTCCACGGATATTCTGATAAAAGCCATTGCGGAAGCCAAAAGCAGCAGCCGCTGGAGTGCAAAGAAGGGAGACGGGATCCGCGCCCTGGAAGCTCTGGTACGTGCAAAAACCGGCGTAAATTATCACACGGAATTGATCCTGTATACGGTAAAGTGTTCGATCTTAGAGACAGAAGAAGATCCTCTGAAAATTCATACAATCCTTAGCCAGATGACCGAGGATCAGATCGTGGATTTCATTGGAGCTGTAAAAGAATACAGTATCGCAGAAGAGATGAGCAACGAGACGCTTGGAAAGCTTTTGGACACCTACAAAATAGAAGAGATTGAGGCAGAGGTCAACAAGGCAGTGACAACCAGATATTTCCTTGGGCTGCTGGCATGACGTGGTGATAAATTTATGAAAAAAGAAACGATTTTAGGAGCAATCGCGGCATTATGCATTGCTTTTGCAAGTCCAGTCTGTGTGTATGCAGACGCAGCACCAACGATTACGATTTTAAAAGGAAATCCATCCAGTCCGACAGATCCGCCGTATACGTTTACCTTCCGGGTATCGGATTCTGAGGGAATCACATCCATTAAGGTGAACGGACGGGAACTTGGTGCCAACGGAGCGGATGAATATGATATTGACTGGAGTACGTCCTATAATGGTACGTTTACTCTCACGGCAACCAATACAAACGGCGGGACCAGTTCGAAGAATCTGGAGCTGACGAACATCAGGAGCGGAGCAGCGGCTGGGGCATCCAGACCGGCAGAGATCCCCGCAGTAACAGCGGCACCGACTCCTGCTGCCACAACTGCTCCTGCAACCCAGGCACCGCAAACTGCTCCTGCGACCCAGGCGGTCCCGCCAACGACTCGTGCAGCAGCAACGACCCAGGCTGCGCCAACCCAGGCACCAACAGAGACACAGACAGAGCCGGAAAGCACTGCTCCGGAGACAGAATCGAGCTTGGAAGAATATACGGAACCGGAAAGTGAGTCGGCTGAGGAGAGTATGGAGGAGTCCACGGCAGCAGAAGAGACCTTGCCGGAAAGCGAACCTACGACAAAAGAAACAGAGACAGTCGAAGAGACCGAAGAAGAATATCCGCCGGATTCTTACCGCTTATATCCCGGAGGAAAGACCAACCGGACAATCCCGTACCTCTTAGCAACGGCTTGTCTTTTTGTCTCAATTTACTGTGTCATCACGCTCTCTCTCAATAAAAAGAGGCTGAGACTCTATAAAGAGCTTCTGACGGCATTAGAACGCCGGAAGAAACATAAGCGATGGGAATAATACAAAGGACAGCACTGGAGTGAAACCATGGGGAACTGTTCGGAAGAAAAACCAGGATCCTGTATCCCGGCGAATACGGTATACGGACCCTACATGATTTATCCGGATGCCACGATCATCGATATAGGAAAAAAGAAAAAAATCAAGAAGGTTCTCCGGAATGGCAAGTATTATGTAGGACTGCGTCTGCAGAACGAAGAGAATCTGAGATACTACAGCCTATACCGGATCTTATATGAAGCATTTGTGGACCCTTCGATCGGAGCGCAGGATTACATTATTCCGGCAGATGGGGATTATAAAAATCTGGATATTTCAAATTTGAAAAAAGTCAGCGCAAGTGAATTTCATAAGGTACATCCTTCTGGGAGAAAGAAAAAGATAACAAAGAAGGAATATGAAGAGATCTGTGAATTGAGAAAAAACGGATTGTCGTATCGGGCAATCGCGGCAAAATACAGGGTGTCGCATTATGTGATCCAGAAGCTATTGCGAAATGGATTTTATACGAAAGGGGATTGATACCATATGCTTATAAAGCATCAGATAAGAAAGAAAAAGGGAAAACTCCTGGCGATCGGAGTTGCAATGGGGCTTATGTCCTGCACGATTACAGGATGTTCTGCGATTATTCAGCAAGAAGAAGTTGTCCTGGATATTCCGGAATATAAGGAAAGTGATCTGCCGGATGGAGTCTTTTTGAAGGTAGACGATACCTTCTATGCTCCCTATAATGAAGGAAAAACATACGGACAAACAGCAATGAACAGTTCTCCGGACCGGGTAATCTGGTACCTGGAGGGAGAAGAAAAGCATATCCCGACATTCAAAAACGGATATCAGATCGTATACAAAAACAAATCGGAACTGCCGGATCAGTTCAGCCTGGAAGGATTTGAATATGTCTGCGACAGCGTTGGCATAAAGGATATCCGGCTGGATGATAAGGGAAGATATACCTTATATGCAGCCACACTCAAAGAGGGAAGCGATGCGGAAACCGCATTGCAGGATCTGATCGGAGATACATCCGTGATCCTTGACAACGTGGATGGAAATCCCGTAAACAGCAACATCATCACCAGGACCGGATCGATCAATGGATTGGAACTGGGAAAGACTTACACACTGGGCTTTTACATTGGTACGGAATACAGAGAGTGCCAGGTAAAGGCGGACACGCAGATCTATGTATCAAAAAGCGTCAACACGATCGTACATTACGAGCTGACGAAGAGCGGGTACATGATCCTACAGATGCCGGATCTTATGACTCCGGGATATTATGATATCGATAATTCCGGAGTTGTAAATTATACCGGAATCCTGGAGAACGGAGACAAATAGCATGCAGTCAGGGATGATTATTAAGAAAATGGCAGCAGGAAACTTTGGAATAAATGAAGTGATTGCAGCAATCGTGATCCTGATCTTTTTGTACAACATCAGACAGGGATATAAAAAAGGATTCCTGAAACAGGCAGCATTTTACATCAATACGGTGATCGCGCTGGTGCTGGCACCGATTGCAATGCCGGTTTTCATCACAGGCTTAAATGCGTTCGGAATCACGCATGAGCTGGAAAAGATGATTCAAGGGTACATTGATATGTATACATACAGCCATTCCATGGCAGGAGTCAGACTGGCTGAAATAAACGCAAGCAATGCAGCACTGATCTCACAGGATGAGATCACGAAGTACATTGTTGCGCAAAATGGGGGCATCATTGCACGAAATATCGTAAGGACCCTGTCCTATGCGATGGGATATTCAGCGATCCGGTTCCTTATGAATTTTTTGACGGTTTCAACAAAGATAATTACGGCATTCCCGGTGATCCATGAATGCGACAAAGCGTTGGGAGCTGTGGCAGCAGGAATTCTGACACTACTTGTTTTGTGGCTGATCCTTGCAGGAATTTCTGTACTTTCCTTCATTCCGCCGGTCGCATATGTCGATGCTATGTTATCGAACATTCCGATTCTTGCACAGATAAAATTACTTAATCCGCTGCAACTTCTTATGAGCGGATTGGAACATATTTCCCACCATTAACGAAAAAAGAGTCTGATCATTTTATCATTTGTGATCAGACTCTTTTTTCTTCCAGATAGCATAGTCCCGTCTTTTTATACCATCTGATACGCATTACAAGGAGTTTTTTCTGCCAGCTGCTCAAATCCACACATTCTCTATAAATTCAGGCAGAGTACCACGTCCATAGGAGCCGCTGCACCGCATGGGAGTGGAGCATTCATGGAGAATGAGACAAAAGCAGGATAGCAAGTCTTTGGCAATACAGACGCACAGCCTAAAATCCACGCATCCCGTGTGGGATGCGACTATATCTGGAGCGGATTCGATCGAAGTCAACTATGCTAAAATCCACGCATCCCACGGGGGATGCGACACGCTCTCTTTTATGACAATTGATTCGCGCTAATGCTAAAATCCACGCATCCCACGGGGGGATGCGACTCGAATTCCCCAAAAAAATTGAATATTTATCTTGCTAAAATCCACGCATCCCACGGGGGGATGCGACCAATAATCATGAGAGCACGCTGACATTCAAAAAGGCTAAAATCCACGCATCCCACGGGGGGATGCGACAAAAGGTCAGAGCATTCAGTTAAATGCAAAAGTTGCTAAAATCCACGCATCCCACGGGGGGATGCGACCGCAAAATATAGTGTCTGCTCATGCAAAAAGGCTATAGTTCGCACAAATATACTCTATTTTTTCTCATCCAACCAGATAGGATGAATAGAAAACGGGGGGTATTTTATCTTTTCCGGTGCGAATCGCCCAGGGAAATTCTGAGCACTTGAGGTTCGCACGTTTCACTCGTGATCATCTCCGCCCCGTTGCATCTATTGTACATGACAGCTCCTATGATGTCAAATGGATCGCTTTTCCAATAACAATTCGCTTCGCATCGTTTCAGTTTGTCTACAGAATCAGTGGACAATTTCCTGAAGGGCTGATATAATATGCTTATCAGTGTTTGTATTGTGTATGTCAATGGATATTAGGTTCATAGCTCCTTTATGGGAGCTGTGGACCTTTTTTTGTGCAAAAACTGAAAATCATTGAGAAGGAGGGTAGCAGCACTACTAAGCAACCAAAAAGAAGTAGGGATATGATCCGATCATATTCAGCTGTTGATCAAATAAAAAGGAGAAGAATTATGGAGTTTGATATTTTCGAAGGAAACATGGAACGATTAAGAGAAAAAATGAAAAAGATGGAGAAAAAGTGCGCTAAGTATGGAAATCCATTCCACTATGAAGAAAAGGGAGAAACATTTAAAACGGTGGATGTCTTAGTGCCTGGGACGAATGAGACAGAAAAAAGGGTACTTCGGTACATTGTAGTCGATGTCAGTGGATCTCCGATCATCAATAATTGGAAATTCATTGCATCCTGCACACATACAGCCTACGGGAACATCTTTGGAAAGGCATGTTGGGATGTTGAAATTCCGAAGAGATATTATCATTCGGATTGCGTATGTGAGCACTGCAATAGCCGGAGAATCCGAAAAGAGACCTACATCATAAAGAATGAAGAGACTGGTGAGTTCAAGCAGGTAGGAAAGAGCTGTCTGAAGGATTATACCAATGGAATGTCATCCGAAATGGTGGCAGCTTATATCAGCCTTTACGATGAGGTCATCAGCTATGAGGCACCACCGCTAGGCTATGAACATAAAAAACGCTATGCGGAGCTAAGGGAAGCATTGCTCTACATAGCAGAGACCATAAGACATTATGGGTATGTACGATCATCCGAGGAAGAGGCGGACAGCACAAAACGGATGTCTTACGGCTTTTATGCGGCAGATCATGGCTGGATAGATGGTAGATTATGCCAGGAGTACTGGAATAATATGGAGCGGATCAGCTTCACGTTCGATCTGGACGCAAACAAAGCACTGGTAAAGGAAGCACTGGAGTGGATAAAGACACAGGAAGAGGAGAACAACTATATGCATAACCTCAAAACGGTATGCCAGCAGGAATATATAGATTATTCAAACTGGGGAATTCTCTGCAGCCTGTTTCCATCCTATTATCGGAGTAAGAAAAGAGATGGGGAAAAAGAAGAAACAGTGAAACGAAGCCAGTATGTCGGACAAATTGGCGAGAGGATCACCATTGAAGCGAAGGATGTCTCCGTTGTAGCCAGGTGGGACACCATGTTCGGAGAAACACAGCTGTATCAGATCCTTGGAAAGGATGGAAATGTGTTTGTCTGGAAAACCGGCACCAACGGAAGAATCCAGAGCCATTCGCTGATTCTCGGCACCATAAAGGACCATAGAAAATACCATGGAATCATGCAGACGGAACTCACACGCTGCAAAACGATACGACTTTTGAAGCATGAAGAGAATGACTCAGAGGAATCCGGCGAAACGGGTGATTCGGAATCAGCAGCAGTGTAGAACAGTCGGGGCTTATCGCATACCGGAAGAAAGAATACTTTCTTTCTTCTGGTTCATGTGATAGGATAGGATAAGAGGTGAACCTATGTATACATCGAAAGATGCCATAAAGGTGCGGGTATATGAAACATACCTTGCGAAAGAGAAAATGAATTCAGATCTCTTCGACTTCCAGGTCCGGCTTCCTAAATGTCTGTTACTGGAGACATATGCAGAGATACTGCATGTCATAGAACCGGATTCCATGGTGGTTCAGTTAAGTAATGTCAAAATCATAAAAAATGACTATGAAAAACTGATCGCTGGAGATCGGATTGAACCAGGGTTCCTGGCGGTAGGAGATGAAGTCTTTAAGGGCAACTACAAGAACTTCATGTTCAGCCTGGTCGGAAAAGAGGCAGAAACTGGGATTTACCGCATCAGTAGTCCGGTGTTTGAAGAAAATCGTGTAAGAGGGTTCCAGTACCCCCTTATCGAATGATCCGGCATTTGTGGTAAGTATCGGCAGACAGCAACAAAGTGGTTGAAATTTTTCCTGTCGGAAGGTATAATACTATATAGTAGTTGTTCGATGTCGTAGTCAATGTCAAAGGAAAAAAGGTCTATATCCCATATGGGGGATATGGACCTTTTTTTGTTGAAAAAATAAAAAGAAAGGAGAAGCAGACAAAAAGATTTCGATGCAACTGCAAAAAATAAAAAATCAGGAGGAAAATATGAACAAGGCACCACGTTTTATGAAAGAATATGCAAAGTATAAGACTTTAAATATTCTCAGAAATGAACTGATGAAGGAGGAGTTTAAGAATAAGGGGACCAAAACAATCCAGGGAGCATTAAGAGCCTATGAGAAGGGCATGATTACCGTGGATGAAACAATGAACCTTATCAATAACTGCTTTGAATAAGAAAGGAGATCAGAATGAGCTGTTCAATTAGAGTACTGACAAATGTAGACGAGTGGAGCAAAGAGACTTTGTCGGATCCGGAGACAAGAAAAAAGGCGGCTGAAGAGATCAGAGAATCGCTCAGGATAAATCTCGAAGAAGAATATCCGGGTGAAATCTGGTATGTCAGAGAGTGTATGCCGGATGTGAGTCTGGACAGCGATGAACTGATCTTTGGATTCGAACGTCCGGAGGCAATCTGTAAGACTGTAGAAAACTGGAATCTGAAAAGCACAAAAAACTGTATCAACCAGATGAAAAAATTGGAGGATCAGGCGCGTGATAAGGGATTTCAGACACTCTCAGCCTATCTGGAGTCTGCCATTAACGATGATGGAAATATCAGCGGTGTGTCCCTGTATTCATTGCGGAAAGCTTTGGATGCAGCAGACGATATGCTTTCCGCTGAATCACCATATCTGGCACAGATTCAGTACAAGGATATCAAAAGCGCGTATTCATACGATTATAAAGGTGTCCGCTTGGATCCGGAAGCAAAAGCTTATATTCTGGAACATCCGGAAGAGTACGTGCTGATTGAGATTGCTTATGATTAAATATAGCAATTCTACTCAGAGAGGTAGTTTGTGTATGAATAGGAGGGAAAACTATGGTACTGACACCAGAGTATACAAAAACATTGAATTTCAAAAAGGAGCTGAAAAAACCGGACGAATGCAGCCTGGAGCTGTTTTTTGAAAAGATAAAAGAAGCCATCCGGTCCACGGATGACGGAGAGAAAGCATTAAGATCCATGGAATATTTCCATGCTGGAGGCAATATGAAAATGATTCGCCCTGGCAGCAGAGAAACCTTCTATGCGGATATTCAACCTGGAGGATGCGAAGGAATCTTGGTGTGCTTTTACTACTCGCCGGACGGAACAAGGGACACTGCAGCCTATATTGGATCTGCGAAAACCCTGGAAGAAGATAGTTCGGGATACATACACATAGGATCCATAGCCGGATTGTTTATCCGATTTGCCTATATGATCATGTACCTGAACTTCAACTAAAAAAGGAGGGTACAGAATGGTAAAGAGGACATGGTACCAGGATTGCTACAATGAAAAGAAGACCTGGGAAGTCGTAAAAATGAATGGTGCCTATTATTTGCGCCAGTACATCAATGAACGGCAATTCGGAAGAGGTCTTCGTACCACAAAGAAATACCTGGAAAGCACAGGGATTCTGGAGTTCGAAAAAATAAGATAATGAGCTGCCGGAAGACGGAAGACGAGGCAGCAGAAAGAGGAAGATATGGCAAACTTTTATGAGCTGGCAGATCTCATATCACAGAAAGCAGTCCAGGAACTCCCGAAGATCCTGGATGATATGGGATATGCAGGAAAATACGAAATCAAGAAAATATGGGGAATCGATTACTTGTCGATCAATTCGAACTACAAGGTCGTTTCCAGAGCACTGAAAAAGGCAGAAGAGGCTGCTCACGGGGAAGCAGGACGCTTGATCAAAATCAAGCAGACAACATTCGCAGAACTGTGGGTGCCGGAATCAGAAGCCAAGACCCTGAAAGAAGCCTATGAAACGGTACTTCAGGCAGTTGAAAACGGCTGGAAAGTTGATAACGATCCGGTTGTTGAAGTAAAATGCGCGGAAGACAATGAATACCGTGATGAGTATAGTCTGGAGAAACTGTAGAAAGGTGGCAGGCTGGTGGTTCTTAATGGAATTACCAGCCTGCCTGATGATATGTTTCAGGCTCTGGACGAGTACGTGAAGAAACACGGATTCCATTATGACCAGCCTAATTATGGGTGGATGCACAAGTCATACCAGGAACATATCGCAAAGAAAAATAAGTAATAAGGAGAAAAAAACATGTATACAATCAGATATGAAAAATATTATAATGATTATAGAAAATCCCAGGAGGTTAAAACATTCCGTAGCTTAGAGGAAGTTGCTGACTGGTTATTTGGAATGGTTCGAGGCGAATACAGCAAATCAGTGCTTTTTTTTGTTGACTTGGACAATACATGGAGCAGAATTGAACGTCTGGATCCTAGCTGCATTCAGTCTGGGGACGGAAAATGGACGTATAGTATTGAGCAGATCGAGAAAGATGGAGTGATCATCTATTCCTGCGGCACGTTTACGAATGGAATCCGGCATTGCAATGAGGAAGTCAAGCAATGGCTCAAAGAGTGCCGGAAGAGAAAGGAACATCCTCAGTTCAACTTCGGATAATCTGATATTGGCATTTCAAATCCGTCCTCTATGATAGGGGACGGAATCTGGAATAGTGGTAGAATATAAAACCGGATATCGCCCGATATCTGCTACAAAGAAAGGGATAAAGCATGACAGAAGAAAACATCAGAAAAATGGTAGAGAAATATGAAATCAGAGATAACCGTGATGGACGTATTTGCGCTTATCATGTAAAAACAGACGAGGAGAAAAAACAGATTGGTGAGCATAAGGCTGAGATCCTGGCATATCTGAAAAGGGAAGAAGAGAAGAAAAAAGAGGAGTATTTGAGAAAAACCTCTTTTTTCGAGTCGATTCCTGGGGTGAAGGAAATCCGGAAAGCCCGTGAGGAATGGGGGGATTACCAGTTTGAGTTCCAGAGAGCATTTGAGCGTGGAACCGGACGGTACCCGGACAGCCCTTCCATTGATGCAGCAGGAATTAAGAAACTGGAGGAGCAGTATCCGGAAGCAGTGTTTGCACTGGATATGGAATATAAAAAGGACAGTGCCAATTATGAGTTGGCTGGCATTGCCGAAAAGGCTTATAACGCCTTATGCAATGGAGAAGCCTGGGAGGCAGTCAAAAAGCAGTACGATAAAGATAATGACGAATTTGTATTACGTCATGTATGGGATTGATTATAGGAGGTCTGGATATGATGAAGTGCGAAAATTGCAAATACTTCTTTTACGATTCTTCAGTAGGGATTTCGGAATGCGGACAGTATGACAACATGACCGAAGAAGAGACAGATAAGTATTATGTGGAGGGGGAAGCAAACTGTCCTTATTGGAAGGAAGATGATCAATAATGATCAATAATGATCAATAAGGATAATGATAATGATTAACAGGCAGCAGAAGTTGACACAACAGCTGGTACATAGTATAATACTCATATCAGTAATTGTGTTTTAAAAATGTAAAGGGAAGATAAGGTTCATGCTCTCTGCGGAGAGCGTGGACCTTTTTTTGTACCTACAAACAGAATTACTTTGACATAGATCCCCGAATATCCAGGCTGGGGACCTGGTTTATATAGATAGCAAACAGGCGGCATTACCCAAAGACTCTGAGGTCTGAGGGATGCTAGCAAAAATCCTAGAAGATAGGTCAGCGGAGATAGAGATCGATGCTGTATATGGAGGTTTTTATGAATAAATATAAAAAAATAACATTTATTCTGATGGTAGCGGTGGTGCTAGCTATTATCAGCTCCCCTAATGCGTCAAGGAGAATCATAAAGCACATAAGAATGGCAGCAGGAAGAGGAATAAATGCCATTCTTTCAAACAAGTGGACGGTATGTGCTTCTGTGTTTTTGGTGGCAATAGTACATATCGCCGTGATGGCAGTTACAGCTCTGGTATTCGGATGGAGCGCAGGAAAGATCCTGACAGTAAAATTCGGAGACTGGGGATTTGCAGCCGGACTCGGCATGTATCCGGCAAGCTTTCACATCATGGTGCAGATCTTGCTTAAGATGAGAGAACGCGCTGCAACATGCCAGAATCCTGCATTAAAGCAGCTCATCCTTGAGACTGTAAAGACATGGGGGGATGGCTACGAATGCACATCCAGACTATTTAAAAAAATTAACAAGAGCAAGTTTTACATTTATATTGTTCCAAGTATCATCAAGATGCCATACGAAATGTGGCTGGAACAGTTAGGAAAGCTTGCGTAAAATAACAATGTGAGATCGGGCAGGATGCGAAGTGCATTCTGCCCGTTTGCTTATTAAAATCAGGAGGAATAACAATATGAAAATCTTAAAAGAAATGGAAACCGGATATGGAAAATGGATTTTAGCTGACATGGGCGATGAGTTCTATGGATACGGAACCCCTACAGACTTCAAGTCCATATATGGACTTCCGGTCAATCAGTGTGGATCCAGAGCGGAAGTTATTGAGAGTCTGTCTTCCAGTGCATCATGCTGTAAAAAGATGCTCTCCAAATATCAGATGGAGTTCAAAAGAAGCTTCTCAGAAGGTTGGAAACAGCTGATGCATATAGAGGAAAAAGAACTGGAGATGCTGCTTACATTTGCCAGAACATTAAGAGAAAACGAGACAGAAGCAGCTAGTGTGCGTGAAAGCCTCACAATCAAGCTTAATGGAAGAATGCATAAGATCTGTATTCCGATCGATGAAAGTCAGTTAAACGAGCTTCTGGGGGATCAGAGAAGCGTTTTTGTTGCAGATTGGGAAGGACCGTATCCCATTCTGGATGACTACGTGGATATTCGAAAAATCAACCAGGACTTTCGGGAAATCAATGCTCAGGGACTGGAAGAAGGAGAAGTAAGAGCTTTATTCCAGGCATCCGATCTTTCAGGAGAAGAAACGGCAGAGAAAATTTTAAAAGGAGAGTATTTCCTTTTGGAACTTGGAGCTGATACAGATTCCTGGACGATGGGGCTGAAGCAAAAAGCTGCATTGGCAATTTGCTCCTCCTACCAGGCGATTCCGGCACTTGCAGAAGCCTTTGAAGCGAATGGAGGAGAAATTCCGGATGAACTCATAGGCTACATTGCTTGGGACCGTGTGTGGCGTGAATGTGTGCTTGCCGGATGGAAACTGGTACGTGATAATAGAACCGGAACATACTGGGTATGCAATATCTAAACGAAAGTAGTGAATAAATAAGAAAATTTTGGTATAATAAAAAAACAGAAAAGGAGACGGATATAATGACTAATACAGAAGCTTGGGATTATGCGATCGGAATGATTAGGGTAGATGGACTTGAGCCTACTGCTGATTTTAAAGAATACATTGAAAAAGAAAAAAGCGGAAAGGTAACCATGGAGGATGTAAAGAAATTTTTGGATAAAAAATATAAAATGAAGGAGTCTGCTAATGCGTGATCCATATTTATATGAAGACAGTGATGTGTTAAAAAACAAACTGGATATCAAAACGCAAGATGGGCTAAATGATGCAGAGGCGGATTATGTGCGCGATCGAGCAGAAAAAAAACTTTTGATGAAATTACAGAAAGCTGAAGAAGCGGTGAAGGATGGCGAAGGCTGGTTGAGTTTAGCTGAGGTGAAATCACTTGTTAGCAAAAATAAGGAATAGGCACTTTACAATAATTCATAAGAATGATATGCTAAAAACGTGGACATCATTCTGAAAAGAAGGTGCCTGCGATATCCGATTAGACATTTTTCGGGAAATAGCCTCTGCAAAACAGGGGCTATTTTTCCGTTTTATGGTAAACACTAAATCCGATAATGTCAACGGCTATCACGCAAGATGTGATGGAACCATGACATTAAGAAACGCGAAAGACGGAGCAGCTATCACCGAGATGAAGAAAGGGCTGAACAAAGTATTGAAAAAATATTTTGTCAACTACGATTTTTGTCTCGACGGAGATTATGTTGACCTCTGGATAGAGGATCGGTACGAAGAAGAGTATATTATGGAACTCCTTAATACACTTTCTCCGTACATCACGAAAGGCAAATTTGCGTGTGTCGGACAGGATACCAGTGCATGGAGATTTGTCTTCAATCCAGAGGAAAATCAGTGGAACTGCGAAGAGGGAAGCATCGTGTACGGATTTGGAAGCTATACAGACGAAGCCTTAATCGAAGAAATGAAAAGGAGGGGATATAAAGTAACAAAATAATCGTACACGTATGAAAATCATCATAGTGATAGGAAAATCACCATGGAAGGATAATCATACGATACGATCATTTCCTGGAGAGGAGAAAAGGCTGTCACATTGTGGCAGCCTTTTTTGCATGATAAGAGAAATAAAATTCTGGAATCACAAAGGATCATCAGTTCCCGGAAAATAATTTAAAATTGCAAAACGGACGGGGAATTGCTATAATAGGGACAGATCGTGGCAGCAAGCGGTCTACCCTTGTCAAATTGCTGCAAAGGAGAAGAAACCGAAAGGACAGCCTGTCCCGGTTTCTTCTTTTTTTTGTTGCGAAAACCTAGCCTTGGTCAGCCCCTGGTCCTGCTGCCGCCACTGCCGCAAATATTCGCCTTATAACAATACTCATAACATTCCAATCCCACATCCCCCTATTATGTAATATATATTCGCCTTATATCATTAAGGAATACCACTCACCAGCCTCGTTCCTTCTCTCCCCGCATCCATTTTCTCTCCCTTCCACTGCTCGATAATTTCCTTGTGGCAGCCTCTATTTTTTTGTCGAATTTTTTTATTTTGTATTCTTTTTTTTGTGTATTTCATTATTTCTTTTATTTATTTGCGCGCCCCTTTTGCGCCTGGCGGCGGATATAAAAAATGCTGAAAGAGAAGAATTCGAAAAGATAAGAATACAAGAATATAAAAGGATGAGGCTGGAAGGGAGTAGAGGGAGAGCAGTATCGGCATGGAGCCACCAGGAAATATCTGCGCCCGCAAGGGCAGCAGGAGTGCGTAGAAAAGCCAGGTGCATTCAGAGGGAAGCCAGGGCAGCAGAAGGGAGATGAGGATGTGTGTTCCTTAGTGATATAAGGCGAATAAGTTTTACATAACTGCCACTCTCCTGTTTTCGGGTGCCTGGGGTAAAATGTCAAGTAATTGCATGGATATTATTCGATTATTGACAAAAATTATTGCATTTGCTTATATCCTGACCTATAATAGCCATATCATATTCTGAGGGGGACTGCTATGGATGCTCTCGAATTCCGCATGGAAAAGATCATCAACCATATAATTTCCACGACCTATCCGGACAAGCATTTCGCCAGGCTGCATGTGGTCTTTCTGCGAAAAGATACGAAATCCTTCCACGGAACCTATGATCCGAAAAAGCAGCTTGCCAGGATCGGTAATCTCTCCAGATCACCGGCGCACATCATCGCAACTCTTCTGCAAGAGGCGGCACATCACTGCGAATTCCTATTATCCGGACAGACCGGTCACCAGAGGTCCTTCTATCTGATCTATCACGATCTCATGGTCTCTGCGATCCGTATGGGGCTTCTTTCCTATGAGGCGGTAAAGGATGTCTCGGATTCTGCTTCGATCCGGCAGCTGGAACGATACTTTGGACCAATTACGGAGACTGCGGATCCAACCTTCCGCTATCTGCCGGGGAAAGCGCTTCTTTATGCGTTCAATGGATTTTCCCATAAGGACACCCTGAAGCCTCGCGGATATCATTACAATTCCAGGGCGAAAGCCTGGGAACGCGTCATCGATCGATCGGCGCTCAAGGATGAACTCTCTTTCTTACGGTCCCTTCCGGGTATCATTCCCTACGCTACGGATGATTTCCTGGATCTCACGGTTCTGGCTTCCATTGTGGTCTCCGGAGATACCTATTCCAAAAAGGATATTCTCCGGTCCCTCAATTTCTCGTACCGGAAGAAACTTCCCGGAACGGATCACAGCGGCTGGATCAAATATGTCCGATCGGAAGAGATCCCGGACTACAAAAATGCAATTCAGATCTTACAAGGAACCCCTGGGATCCTTGTTAAGGTCCGCTATTAAATGCACGTTCCCTGGATGGAACCTCTCAGCAAATACGAAAAGAAAGGCTTACTATGAAAAAAGAAAAACCAACTCACAGCACTGATGCCAGCTCATCACAGAAGTATACGATCCCGATCGTCACGGAAAAGGAAGTCAGGATCCGCATCATCAAGGATTTCCTGATCTTTATACTCCCGATCCTGCTGCTCCTTGTGATTTTCCGCTTTTTCTTTATGATCGGTCTGGTCCCCTCAGAAAGCATGTACCCGCTCATGACTACGAATTCTGCCATCATCGCAAACCGCATTGCCTATGATTTCACGGAACCAAGCCGGGGAGATGTGATCATCTTCCGGAACGGCTCCAGCTACATGACAAAGCGGATCATCGGAATTCCAGAAGATAAAGTCTCCATCCAGAACGGCATCGTCTATATCAATGAGCAGCCGGTCACGGAAAGCTATCTTTCCCCGGATGTTCACACCTTGCCGCTAAATGGACGGAATTATTTTGAGGTCCCAGACAGCAGCTACTTTGTCCTGGGCGATAACCGGGAACACTCCTACGACTCCCGTGCATGGGATGATCCATACGTTCCCATTGATCACATTGCAGGAAAGGTCCTTTGCGTGTTCTCCCTTCACCCGGTTTCCTACCGGGGTGTGACGGAGATTGCGATCGAACCGATCCACTCCGGTGCTCCGGCTTATGATCCGGATAACATCGTGACGGAAGCGACCGGGACGGCAGCAGGAACAGATTCCCTTACGCCAGACCCGAATTCGGCAGCAACACTCCCCGTGGAGACGATCGCACCGGAAGATGTGACAGAACCTGTCACCGAAGAGGAAACATCCGAGGAAACATCCGAAGAAGCTTCTGGAGAGACGGCGGCAGCAGAAGAGAGCAGTGCTGATTCCGAGACAGACAGTACCGCAGAAACGGAATAGGAGAGAAAAAACATTATGAACAGAAAAAAAGCTATCATTTATTTATGCAGCCTTGCGATTGCCACTGCCGCATTTTCAGCCGGCTGCACCAGGCTTTCGGAAGGATCCGAGAATTCAGACGTATCTTTTGAAGCGAATGCCGAAAACCTGGAAGAAGGATCCGTTGCAAAAGCGGAAAATTGTGTGAAGAACTTTATCAATGCCATCAACACCCAGAATTTTGACGGAATCGCCGATATGATCTACCTTCCGGAGAATGCATTCGTGTCCGATAAGAACGTAGAGTGGTATCTGCAAAGAAGCGGCGTGTCGGACATTACCGGTGTCAAAATCAAGAATTTTGACGTGGAGATTTCCGATGGTGCTCTGACGAAGGATGCGACTGTTTATATCAATAAGTCTGGCTACCAGCTTTCACTTGCCATGGATACAGACAATCAGTGGAAGATCGTCATGAATGATATGTTTGTTGAAAACTGGAGCTTAAAAGTTCCGAAAGGCTGCACGATCACCGTGGATGGCGTGGATGTGGATCAGTATAAGATCCCGGCTACTGCGATTGATGTGTATGATACCTATACCTTCCCGGCAATCACCAAACAGTCCGTACAGGTTGACACGAAAAGCTCCCTCTTTGGAAGCTTTACACAGACGATCACACCAAGCGCCGATTCCGAAACGGTACCGCTCATCTGCAAGATCAACGATGCGGAAACCACCAACATCCTGCGTCAGATCCAGAACGTCTGGAATGCCCTCTATACCGATTATACGAACGGGGTGGACATTGAGTCCGTAAAGAAATACTTTACCGATGACTTTGATAACAGCGTCATCACGGATATCATGTTCAATTATTTCCAGGCTCTGGAAAAGCCCGCAGAGAGCGAGGATCAGGTGTCGTACTCGAATTTTTATATGAAGGAAGCGATCCCATGGACTACAAACAATTACGGTTGTGCGATCCTCAACACATCCGACTCTGTCCTCGTAAACTTTGGGTATCGTCTGGACTTCACCTCCACAAACGGTGGTTCGTACACGCTGAAAAAGATCAGTCAGATTACGATGGCATACGACTCTGCAGAGTCCACTTATAAGATCAAGCAGGTCAACGATCCCAAACTTTTCTACAACAACGACTACACATTAAATGATTATTGATATGAGGTGATCTCTTGAAAATACCATCCGGGCGGGACGATCGCGTCCTCAAATATAATCAGATTTTTGCAAAACGTATGAAAGCAAGAAGACAGGAATGTTCCATCAGCCAACAGAAACTTGCAAATGCTATCGGAGTGCAGCAACCGGCAATCTCAAGCTATGAGTCCGGATTGATCTTTCCCCAGCCTCAGAAGCTGGTTGCGATTTGCCTTTGTCTCCAAACTTCGGCAGATTATCTGATTGGATTATCCGATGATCCCATGGGACCGTCTTCGATAAATTCCAATTTCATCCAGTCTGTCTATGATCTGGATGAATGCTCTTCCTATAATCCTTAATCGTATGGGAGATATCTTGCATTGCCATGAAAAATAACAAAAAAAACACAGACCAGAAAGATGGAAAGAAAGAAGCTCGATATGTGATCATCCGGCTATTATTTGCCATCAGCAGCTTTATATTTGCGATGTGGTTCCTCTATATGTGTGCCGCATATGTGATCCAGACGGTTGACGAGTCAATCCTGAAGCAAAAATATGAACAGGCTGAGACCGTCACAGCAACACTTTCCGATGCTTTAGAGGAGAGCATAGAATCGGATGAAACATCCCCAATTACCGATGCACAGACAGGGGACGGAAAGCAGCTGGAGCCGATTTCCAGCTCAGCTGCCGCAGAACTTTATCTGAAACAGCCGCAAAAACAGGTTGATCATGCCGGACTCAGCGCAAGCAATCGGGATTACCGATTCTGGATCGATATTCCGGGAACCAGGATCAGCTACCCGGTCGTGAAGTCCCAGGATAATACGGATTATCTTAAGAAAAATTTTGATGGGACCAGAAGAGGCAGTGGTTCGATTTTCATCGATGCCGGAATCCGGGACTACCAGAAATCCAGGAATCTCATCATCCACGGACACGATATGAAGAGCGGTTCGATGTTCGGCACCCTGTCCTCGTATGGCAACCTGTCTTTCTATAATAAGCATCCGTTCATCTATCTGTATACTCCGGATTCTACTCTGGTATACCAGGTATTTGCCGCATATGTGGTTCCAAAAGACATTGATGCCAATCTGGTATATCGGATTGCATTTGCAAACACCGAGGCATATGAAGCGTTTCTGGAAACCTTGACAGAGCGCTCCGTGATTCAGACCGGGGTCGTTCCATCCAGCGACCGTCAGATCCTTACCTTATCCACCTGTGCCAATCGCGGAAAAAACCGGTTCATCGTTCATGCGATCCGGTACCAGTAACTCACAAATCAAGAGAGGAGCGTTCGATGAAAAAGCGTTTGAAGAAAAAGCAGTTCAAAAAAGCAAAAACCGCAGAAAAAAAGATTCCAGGAATCTGCGATCATATCTGCCCGATCTGCGGGCGGCACTTATTTAAAATCAAGGATCATTTTTTGTGCTCCGTCTGCCACAAGTTCTATTCTATTTCCGAAACCTCCATCTCTTCGGATCCGTTGATTTCGGAAGAGCAGAAGGAAATCATAACTGCATATAAGCTTTATCATATGTGTTAGGTGCTTCCCAAAGCCTCTGGCATATTTATGATCGTATCAAAGCATCCCGTTTGAGTTTCGCGCAAACCGGGATGCTTTGATTTTTTTGTCTATATTTGCATGGTTTTTCTGTGAATATTGTCATTTTTGTTGACAGGAAACGATTTCTATTATATCATTTAAACAGTTATAAAATATTAAATAAATTTATAGAAGGGATGCGTTCGCATGAGTGAAAATACACCCTACAAGTATTTGGATTTCCATGTTTGGGGCGATTATGCGCTCTTTTCCAATCCTATTACATCGCTGTCCGGAGAGCTGTGCAGCTATCAGGTACCTACTTTCAGCGCATTAAGGGGGATTACAGAATCCATATACTGGAAGCCTACAATTTCATGGAGACCAGTTTCTGTACGCATTATGAATCCGATCCGATTTGAAGCGCGTTCAAGGAAACTGCCGAACTATTATGGTCCCGGATGCGATCTGGGATACCGTACCTATCTAAAGGATGTTTCCTATCAGGTACGTGTTGCGCTTAATTGGTCCTTGGATGAAAATTACAAGGAAGACCGAAATTTTGCCAAACACATGGAAAGCGCAAGGCGCTGGACTGAGCGAGGCGGCAGGATGCCGATCGTACTTGGAACCAGTGACTGCACAGGATATGTGAAGCCTTGTACCTTTGGATCTGGAGCCGGCTACTATGATGGAATCGATATGTCCATGGGGCTGATGTTTCACTCCCATACCTATCCGAACCAGGCATACAATAAAGCGACAACCAAAAAGCTCACAACGAATATGTGGAACTGTGATATGAATAACGGCATTATTACATTCCCGGATCCAAAAGATTGCCCCATTCATCGCGTCCTTCATGATGCAAAGCCGATTTGGGTCAAACCAAAACAAATTGAAACACAGACAGAATAGAGGAGCATAGCAAATGAATCTATTATATGATCTTGAAAAAGTCTACGATTCTAACAAAGATAAGATTGGTGAAACAATCGTTGTCAATGAGAAAATCAACCGAACAGCTATCCTTCTTCCAATTTTCCATTCCCTTATGTCAGGACATATTACTGTCTCTATCGACATGCAAGGAAATTTTCTGGATGTTGTTTTCGCCGGTCCGGATGACGATATCAAAACGATCATTCCCGTAACCTTGGATTCTGATTCGAGAACCAGCGGAATTGCCCCCCATGCACTCAATGACCGCATCGATTATATTACTGGAGATTTGAAATCCTATTATATTCTAAAAGATGGCGGAAAATCCAATGAGAACCGGCATGATGCCTATATCAAACAGCTTGAGAAATGGGCGGAGAGTCCATTTGCCACACCGCAGGTACAGGCTGTACTGGAATATACCTCCAATCATTCTCTCATAGAAGATATCGCATCTCGTGGATTATTACTTCAAAAAGATGGTGGATATTTTGACGAATCACAGAAAATACGAAACACCGATATTTTGAGTTGCAATGTCCGTTTTATCGTTCAAGGGGATGACTCTGCAGACTCAGATTATATTCCGGAAACATGGCTTGATCCTACGATGTATCGATCCTATATTGAATACTATAACAATCTGATCAATCAAACATTTCCGCATGATTATTGTTACGTTTCCGGGGAAAATATTCCAATCACATTAAAGCACTCTAATGGAATTCGGGCTACATCCGATTTTGGTAAGCTGATCTCATCAAATGAAAAGCTCCAGATCGTGTATTCATCAGAACGATATTTATCTGCCTCCGATGTTGCCACGATTGGATATATCACATCCTGTAAGGCACACAATGCTCTGAAATGGTTAATCGCGCTGCAAGGGCTTTCTTATAATGGAAATGAGGATATTTCTCTTGCCTGGCATGATAATGGATCTCCAATCGTAATTCCATTCTATGCCAATACTCCGAATACCTTCGGAAAAAGCATGGCAAAAAGCTTTTCTAATCGTACCGAGTATCTGGAAGCGATGGACGAAGCGTTCAATCAGATTTTCCAGGATAACGAGGATTCATGCAATGGTGTGATTCATTATTTGCAGCTGGGTAGTTCCTTAAAGGGAAGCCTTAAAGGAAGGATATCTGTTCTGGATTACAGAATTATCACAGCTCAGGAATTTTATAAAAATATCTTAACCTGGCACAAAACTTATTTTTGGTATTTGAGCTATGGCTCCTTCGATTTTGTCGGAGCACCATCCGTATATGATGTCGTAAGGGCAGCATATGGACATGAAGATTCCAAAGGGCAGTTATCCGTTGCTTCGAAAGCCCTTGTGGCAAAGGCAATCTCACGAATTAGTGATTGCCTCATTGAAAATCGACCACTTCCGGCAGATATACAGAAGAATCTTTTCGCACATGCAACGCATCCGGAGCACTACAAAAATGCTTGGAATTCTGTATTTTCGATTGCCTGTGCCGTAATAAATGGAACCAAATTCAAAGGAGGAGAGATCATGCTCGATTATGATCGTACCGACCGAGATTACCTCTTCGGTCGCTTGCTTGCAATCGCAAACTACGCAGAGCGTAAAACCTTTACAAGTACGGATTCCGATCGCGAAACAAATGCGATCCGCTATATGTCGGATTTTGTCAAACGTCCTGCAACTACATGGGAACAGCTTTTCCGCAAGTTGCAGATTTATCTGAGAAAGCTTAATAAATACGGATCAAGCGATGGAGAATACTACAAAGATATGATCAATGGTATCCTCTCATCCATGAATCCTTCTGACTTCACGAACACGCCATTGGGTGCCACATACCTTTTAGGATATTCCAGTCAGTCGAATTATTTTTCAAGAAGAGACTACGCAAGAAGCAATGCAGCCGGCACAGATTCGGCTTCTAGTGAATCAGAGAATACAGAAGTATAAGGAGTTCAGTCATGAGAAAATATGATTTTGTCGCGTTATTAAATGTTAAAAACTGCAATCCAAACGGGGATCCTTTGAACGAAGGAAAGCCGCGCACAAATCTTGAAGGATATGGAGAGATTTCTGCTGAATGCATCAAGAGAAAACTCCGCAATCGTTTACAGGATATGGGCGAATCGATTTTTGTGCAGAGCCAGGACCGCTGTGATGACGGCTATGATTCTCTGCATGCAAGAGCTGCGGATGTTTTAAAAAACGAATTCAAGGATGGAGCTGCCGATAAGATCACAGCCGCTGCTTGTGAGAAATGGATCGATGTGCGTTTGTTTGGTAATCTGTTCGCATACAGCGGATCTAAAATTTCTGTTGGCATTCGCAGTGCCGTAACGATTGAGCACACCATCAGTACAGATGTTGTCGAGATCAAGGATATCCAGATCACAAAATCCGTAAACGGAGAGAGTACCAAAAATGGCAAACGTGCCAGTGACACAATGGGAATGAAGAGTATCGTTGGCGATGCAGTATATGTTCTTCGTGGCAGCATCAATCCGATTCGTGCAGAGAAAAACCACGTTACAGAGAAGGACATTGCTCTCTTTAAGAAAGCTTTATGCTCCTTATTTGAAAACGATGAGTCTTGCGCACGTCCGGCTGGAAGCATGGATGTAAAGCAGGTATACTGGTTCTCCCAAGATGAAACCAATTATATCTCCACTGCCAAAGTCTTCGACCTGGTAGATATCGACACAGATGGCAATGCAGCTCTGAAAAAGATTCCGGAATCAGTTTCTCTTGAAGAACTGATCTAGTCTTGCAAAAGACAGCCGCCATAGAAAAATGGCGGCTGTCGATTTAAGACCAATGGAAAGTGTTGTCAATTATAACAGCGCCTTTTCTTATCGGCAATAAGGGAAGGGGTGTTGTTTTTTCTTCCGTTATTCACCTAGTTATAATATTTTTTAGCAGCATCACCTTTTATCGGTATTCATAGGAGTTGTGTTTCATTTTCTTGTACGATATAATAGGTGCGGATTTAAGCATGGACGTGGTTCCTCCAACATTCATTGACAGTCCCAGTCTTTTTCATAAATATATGATAAGGTGCCGTATTCGCAATCATGAATTGCGTGGATTTAAGACAGACTCAGGGAGATTTCATGGCGTAGCAAAAAACATATTTCGCCTTTTTTGCATACTGTATATGCGTGGATTTAAGAATTTATTATTTTATCACTGTTACAACAGCCCTTACCGGAAATAAGATGCTTAGATCTTTGATTCTGGAGAAGGGATCTATACACAGAAAATAGACTGGGAAAACGAAAATAGGAGAGGAGAGCATCTATGGGACGCGAGACTATTTTATATCTTGTAATTGGCGTGATATACTGCGTTGCGCCTGTTCCATAGCGGAATGGGAATTGAGACTATCAGTCAAATAATTGAAGAACCAGTTTCCTTAGTCTCCACTTGGATTAAAGGAACAAATGATACTGATCAGCTCTAATAGCAAGGCTGTTCATAACATTGGAAACAGAAGCAGACGCGAGGAATTGATATGCTATATTTGAAAATATTATTTTGTTTCGTACTATATGCATATATAATATTTCGCCTACTTGATCCGAATAAGAGCATCCCTAATTATTTGTGGATATCACTCGGTGCTATACAAGTCGGCATATTGCCCCACATATTTATGGGCGAACCATATCATTCTATTCTGGGCATTACGGCAATCAAAATTATTAACCTGCACTTTAGGGTCATGGGATTTCTATTTTTGATTATCGGGTTATGCAAGATTTTTCGAAATATCTACGAAAGAAAGTATCAATGTAGGTAAACTTATCACAAATATAATTCTGAAAAAATAGTAGAAAAGTGGGATTTACATGTGATTGTGATAAGTGTCCTACATCTTTGTGACATGTTTACCTACATCGACAAGATAGAAGAGCGGTATATTATATATGTTCTATCACACCTATAACTATTCGTGAAATACCGCTTTAACGAATAGTTATAGGTAAAAAAATGGAGCCGCACTTGCGACCCTATATAAAATATATTTTAAGCAATATTTTTTATACTCACTACATTCCATTCATTTTCTCCTGTTCAATAAATGCATCTAATGCAATTCCATAATCTCTGCATCCCTCTGGAAACATTTTAATTCAATAAAATCAAAGAATTTTAAAGTCAGCTTTCCCAACAAAAAAGCTGCCACATAATGTGACAGCTTTTTACTTTAATTAAGACAAAACGGCATAGCACCCGGAGCATTCATACGAATGTCCTCTAGGTTCATATCCAGACAATAGAGTCTGGTACCATCTACCGTCTCCCACACTACATCTGGATGATCCACTGTTTCATCAGTGAACCACGGGAGATGGAATCTCTTATTTTCTACAGTTACATCCACCATATTCATGTGGAGGATGTTTGCATCATCTGTCTTCTGTCGTGTCGGCACAGCAAATGCTGTCTGGCACATCATAACGCTCATGATTACTACAACTACAAAAGTTACAAGTTTTTTCATAATTTCCTTTCAGCTCTTGATACTATCTCCGCTGACCTAAACATAGGATTTTGTCCGATAGCCATCTATGGTAATATCGGTTGCTTCTGCGTTACGTAACGCAATGTTAATGGTGACTTTATATAAACCAGTTAACCCACGTCTGGATAAAAGGGTTTTATATGAAAGTTCTCATTCTTTTTGTCTTTTATGTGCAAAAAAAGCCCACTATCCCTGTCGAGATAAATGGACTTAATACTCCTAAAAACAAAATAGAATTATAAACTGATGCTGATATTTTAACCTATAATCTCCATATTTGCAACACCTTTTTCTATTTTTTCAAAAAAATTTTTAGGAACAGACTGGATAATTAACTTTTTTCAAGCAAAAAACTCCCCAGTAATTACCAGGGAGTTTTCCATTTCACATTCCATGAATTCTGCTGCCCGCCTGCACCGCAACTCACGGTTACAGACAGACGCATGAATCCAATCTATGGCTTGCTTTCAAACCATCCACTCCTGCTGCCCCACCATCTCAGGAACCCTCAATAGTCAGGACATGCAGCCACTACTCGATCTCTGGATCCAGTTCAAACCCGAAATGGCACCAGCCAGTCTGATCTGAGATGTAATCGGAGATCTCCTCCTCATCTTCCATTCCTTCAGGAATGTCCATTTCTTTCGGCAGACTCTCAAGCACGTCCATATCGCCGTCTGTATCCCATTTAATATTAAAAGCTCTCATAATATTACCTTCCTTCATTTTTTTAATGTTTTCAGAATTCTTTATGTATCATCCTTTCAGAGCAGATACATGAACTGCATCCGGATCGATTGTGATCAGGTATGGAAACTCTCCCAGTCTATCCCTCGGAGCCACATTGTTTTCATTGACATCTCTGATGGTATTTCGAATGACTTCCTCATCATCTGCGCAATCGCTGTATCTTATAAGAAGAAACTCGTGAACACTAGAGGGAATTGCTATAAATTTCCGGCAGTCGATTTTTTCTCCAAAATCACGAAGTGTTTCATCATTCAAGATAGATGCCGCTCCATAATTAGCGGCTGCATTTGTTATAACGTATAATTCCGGTTCTGACATTGTAAGTCCCGGATATTCCTCAGCAAGCACATCCTTCACACGCTTGATCACGCATGCCCCCTCAACATTCCTGTATACATTTTCCCATGCATCATCCTGTGGGATTCCAATTTCCTGCAGCATTTCCGGAGTTAAATATGCACCTATTATAGTATCTGCAGTTTCACGGATCTTCAGAAATAAAAAACTCCTGATTTCCTCGAACTTTGTATCCCTGCTAATTCTCCCAGGTCTGCAACGTTCTTCCTGCGGCAATACCCGTACCGTTAAATGCTCTTTTACCCAGTCCTTATTTTTTAATAATTCTGTAAGGTTATTTGGGACCTCATTAGGCTCTTTATATTCCCGGCTCAGTTCATTTACATAATCAGTCAGGCTCATCTCTCTTATGCCTTTTAAAACATCCATTGCATCTACTCCTACAAGAGCTTTTCCATGTCCAAAATATAACTGCCAATCCTCAATGTCTTCGCTATTAAAGGTCATAATTTTTATCCTGAACCCACGTTCCTTTAAGTTTTCAGCAACACGGTTTAAGATCTTCATCACGGACTCATTATAGTTTATCATATATATTTCCTACCTTTCCTTTATGTATCACCTTTTCAGTGTATTCAGTACAGATACCCGAACTGCATCTGGCTCGATTGCGATCAGATATGGCGTGTCTCCCAGTCTATCTTCCGGAATTATGTCCTCTTCATTGATAGTCCTAATGATATTTTTGAGATTCCACTCAGCGTTCAAATTACTGTATCTCATAAGAAGGAACTCGTGAACGCTAGAAGGAATTGCCACAAGTTTCCGGCAGTCAATTCTTTCTCCAAAGTCACGAAGCGTTGCATCGTTCAAGATAGAAGCTGCTCCATAAGAACCAGACGTGTTCGTGATGACATATAATTCCGGTTCGAACATTTCAGAAGCCGGAGAAGCCATAGCAATATCTGCACCATACTTTTTCGATTCCCTAGCAATGACATTGCTTAAGCTCTCTATCTCGCATGCCGCCTCCACGTTCTTGTATGCAATTTCCCATGCTTCATCCTGTGAAATTCCTGCCTCCTTCAGAGTCTCCAGAGTCAAATATCCTCCCATTACAGTATCACCTTCTTCACGAATTATAAGATATAAAAAGCTCCAGATTCCCTCAAACTTTGTATCTCGGCTAATTTTTTCAGGATTGTGACTTTCTTTCTGAGACAATACCCGTACTGTTAAATGTTCCTTAATCCACTTCTCATCCTTTAACAGCTCAGTGATGTTACTTGGAACCTGATCCGGTTCTACATATTCCCGGTTCAGTTGATCTGCATAACCAGTCAAGGTTTTTTCTTTTGTTCCCTTTAAAATGTCTAATACATCTACTCCTACAAGAACTTTCCCATATCCATAGTATAATTTCCAGTCTATAAAGTTTTCGCTAGAGTTCGTAATACATGTCTTGAACCCATATTCCTCTAATTTTTCCGCAACACTGTTTAATACCTTCATCACGGACTCATTATAGTTTATCATATATCTCATATATATTTCCTACCTTTCTTGTTTCAAGCCCCCGTTTAAGGAACCGCATCATTTTATCACTGCTGAACCTTCCAACAAGAAAGGAACCCTTTCGGATTCCTTTCTACTTAGGTTATTCTATTATTTCGACATGCATCTCGCCGTCCTTCAGTCTGACAACATACGGCTTATCGCCCAATTCTTCTTCCGGAGTTGGTGCGCCATTCGCCTCTTTAAAATAGCCTGCTGCCATATCAATTGTAAATGGCGGCTTTAATGCCACCATAAACATTGTATGGACGTTCGCCGGGAACAGCACGAATGCATCGCACTTTTCTTTTTCCGCGATCCGAGAGAGTTTTTCTTTATCCAGGATCGCAGTCGCTCCATTAAATAGCTTCGAGTTAGTGGCTACATAAATATCCGAAGTTTCAATACCAGGGATCTTGATTGTTGGTCCTGGATAAAAGAGATCCAGCGGCACTATGATGCTCTTTTTGAAGGTATTTTTGTATGCTTCCCTCCAGGCACCTGAGATGCAAAGACCAGCCTCTTTCAGATATTCAGTCACCTCATCCTCGATATCTTTATGGGAGCGTTTATTCAATGATACGATTTTATGATCGACCGCCAAATACACTTCGATTCCTTCAAATGGAGATTCCTTCTTCTGTGCCGAAGGTTCCGAAGTTGACTTTCTCAAGCGAATTCCAAGTTCCATGACATCTTCAGAAGCTGAAGGTTTAAAAATCTCTTCACACTGTTTAAACGTTTCTTCGACCCCCAGTTTTTCCACTGATGCCCTAATGAAATCCAACGGCAACACAAGCGGTGGCATTCCATTTTTTTTGACATAAAATGCCATCACCTGCGTTCCATCCTTCATCTGGTGCATTCCGGTCATAACACTATATCCTTTTCTCACTAACTTTACTGTGAGTTTATTGACACTCCTATTCATTCACTACCTCCTCAAATACACCACTGCGGATCATATCATGAAGCCATATAGAGAATTCCGGATATTCTTTTTTATCCACCCGAACCTCATATACTTCTTGCATCTGTTCCAAGGTGAAGCTCTCACCCTTCAGCGGCTCTTCGTATGTGATGTATTTTTTTACTTTCATTTTTTTATCCATTCCTTTCTTATTTCCCGTAATATGCCATACACTCCGGTTCCGTATGAACCCAGGTGTCGAAGCTTACAGCGATCTTACGCTCCCCGCAGATATCTCCCAGTATAAGCCGGTCCTTTACACCAAGCTCCATGGGACTCCAGTCACGCTCATACACTGCTCTGGATATTTCAGCTGCACACGTCATGCCGATATCATATCCAAACAGCGTATTCAGCCATGCATAATCATCTGCATCTGCGATGGACCAGCCTGCCTTATAGCATTTCCACTGGAACTCCACCATTTCTTCCGGGCTGGATGTATCCAAGTGGATGAGCCGGCAGCAGAAGTTTTTGTTCAGAATATCCCGTTTCTCACAAAGCGTAATGCGCCGATCGGCAGCAGGTTCACGTTTGTCGTTCATCCTAGTTCTTCTCCTTTCTTTATTTTTCGGTTGCGCTTTGGCGCTGCTACCCTCCTTCTCATTTATTTCAGTTTTGCACAAAAAAAGGTTCACGGCTCCCGAAGGAGTCATGAACCTAATTTCCTCAAACAAATAGTACAATAAACTGATAGTCTTATTATATCAGCTTTATTTTGAAATGTCTATAATTATTCCAAAGAAACACCACCTGGAAATCTATATAGTGGAAGAGGATCTTCTCCACGATTTGTTTCCTGCACACCGCATAAAACTCCTCTATCTTCCCCGTGCCATACTTCTAATTTCCAATTATATTTTTCTGCAAATTTTTTCAATTCTTCATTCATTTTTTCTACTCCAATCTTATGTTTACCGTTTTATGTATTATGATACCTAATAGGTTCTTCACCCCTGTTTATCAACGCCTGTCACAATGCTTCTACTGAAATATATCCCGGAATTGGCTGTTCACAAGAGATCATTAGTCATCTCCATATTCATCTACTGCCATATTCCATTCATCAGTCAGAATTTTTACTGCATCATAAATACTGTCATAATACCCAGAAATGTTGATATATTCTGAATTTACAAATAGATTAAAAGTATACACAGTATGGTCTGTTTCAAGCCCTGCTTGCTCATAGCTTATCCCTATGCTCATTTTTCCATCAAAATGGAATTCGTAAATTCCCGCATCAACTTCAAGCAATTCTAATGAAATTTCTGTTTTCAGAATTTCTTCCATTTCTGTCTCTGTTAATTTTGACATTTTAACCTCCACAATTTCATAACTCTCTCCCTTCATCATTATTTTTTTCGCTCAATTCCGCTTTTATGTATTCAAACGGTTCTGTTTTATACATCGTCCTCCGTTTTTTTACATTTTCTTTAATATCGCTTGGGTTTCCTTCAACGATGTACCCCTCACCTTCGATTAAATATCCGTTTTTTTCTTTCTCGTAATAAATAATGCCTTTTTCCCATCCTTCCAATGGTTCAATTATCATTACAAAATAACCTTTCGGATTATTTTTTCCCTGATAGCATTTATCCCAATTAAGTTCTGATATATATAATCCGGATTTATTTAATCTGCTCACCTTCATGATTCCTTTCATGAGCCACACTCCTTATTTTTTTAGTAATTTTATTATTTCTTCTTTATATACAGATTTCCCATCTACCCTGATTTCTTTAACAAAATCAATCAAGGACATAGGTACGCTGCTCCTGATCTGCCACGAATACATTTTTATCCAGCTCATCAACAGGTCAAACATAGAATAGTTCTGAAATGGACACCCTTTGGGATATACCCGTTCCAGCTGTTCCTTTGTCCCCGTTGAAACAGAAACCATTACGTGTCCATCGCTTCTTGCTAAAAGATAGTCTTTCATAACATGCCTCCACATTTACCATTCATATACTGGAAGTCCTTCGACCTCATCGGCATCCCGATCCAACCAGACAAGGCTTGCACCCAATTTTCTGGCATAATTCAGAATTGTCAGCAAATCTTCTGGAAGCTCATCATATTTTTTTCTCGTCTGAGCATCTGTATGATCAAGATCCAGAACACTGATAAATACACCTTCGTCGTAGATGACACAGTAGGGAACATCCATAATCTCCAGTGCAGCAATAGTTGCCTCTTTTAAATGAGCTGTGCTCATTTTTAAGTATCTGTTTACCATAATTTTTTTCCTCTTTTCTTTGATTGTTTCTGCGGTTTTGTTTGCACGATTTTTGTGCGCCTACCCTCCCTCTCATTTATTTCAGTTTTTTTGTACAAAAAAAGGTCCACGGCTCCCGAAGGAGTCATGAACCTAGTTTCCGTTTACACATAAAGCAATTAACTGATATTCCCATTATATCAGCTGTTAATGAAATTGTCTACTCTCTTGGTTCAAACAATTCAAGATTTCGTTCTCTCATACTGAAGTAAAAATTTCCACCCCTGTCATCTGATCCAATGATAATATGGTCAAGCAATGGGATTCCCATTGTTTTTCCCACCTCAATATGGCGCTCAGTAGCAGCCATATCCTCTTGTGATGGAGTTGGATCGCCACTCGGATGGTTATGTACCAAAATGAAGCTAACAGCTCCGCATAAAAAGAGCCTTATAAAGACTTCTCTTGGTCTCAGAATGGATAAGTCCACAGCTCCATGAGATATCTCAAATAGACCAATGAGTCTATTTTTGGTATTGAAGGCAAGCAGCCATATATACTCTTCTGCTAATCTGTTTGCCTGCAACACCTCGTTGCACATCTGCACAATTTTCTCAGGAGAATTTAAAACTCCTCCTGCACAATAATAAAGTTGTGCGTTTTCCTTGACCAACACATTTTTATTATCCTCATTCAAAAGGACTTTATATTTTACAATTTTCATTCTTTTCCTCTACTTTCCCCAGGTCAAAAGCTGACACGCTATCGTGCAGTCTTCCATGACCTCAGTATTTATATTACCTCTGTCGGGATCCAGTTCATCCAGGAACACGCCATTGATACAGCTATGCCCGATTTCCCGTTCCTGCTTTGCTCTACGGGCAAAAACATCAGGAAAATCTCTCCGGATTTTATTCCAATATCCCATGCCACCTTTCACACAGCCGAGGCAATTGTTATTTTTATAGCCCATATCATATAAAATTGGACGTTTCAGACCGGGTTTATATGCAATTCCATGTGCTTCTTCCTTCGTAAGATTATTCTCAATCAGTGGAAACTCATGGTCGTAATCACTCAATGCTTTTTCAATGCTCTCCGCACGGTCTTTCTCGGTCACATCAAATCCCCACACATATGTATGGTGATCTGGATGTTCCCGCTCCCATTTCATACGGACACGTTTCTTTAAGCGTTCCGTACAGGGTGCTCCATAAGGAGTATTGATGCATCGGGTTCTCTCTATTACTTCATCCACGTCTTTATAGTCTTCCGACTGGATAATCGTAATTTTGCGCCCTAGAAGTTTTTCGCAATCATGCAAAAATCTTTCACTGTCCGGGTGCTGATTTGCTACTCGTGTATATATAATTTCATCTACATCTTTCGCGAGATAACATGCCACAAAACTACTAATTCCAGTTGAAAACCAACATACTTTCATACCAGCCACTAACCAAATCCTGGATAATGGCAATACGGTAATCGGCTTGGATGCATTATTAAGTGCTTAGCGAGGCACAGCCGCTCCGCCGTATTTTACAAGGCATTCCTGCCTACGGTAACAAAAAATACGTCCTGTTATTCAGGGCGCATCACTTAGTACCGTTATAGATTTACCATACGAATCTCTATACAACCTCATTTCATGAGGATAGGTATTACTCCTTCCTTGTCTCTACATTCTTATTTTCTTTTTCTGTTTTTCCGTTATAAATGTACTCTACTGCTTTTTCTGCCTTGCGTGCTGCAGATACAATGAATTTCGAGTCATTTTTCAACAATGCCAGCCAACTCTGAATATAGCCGGCATTGTTCCTAATTGTATCGGAAGTTTCAATTCCTGTCCGACCAAGAATCATTGCGCTTCCACTTTCAGCAACCAATTCTTCTTTGCTGTACTCAGTTCCACCAAAAGCTGCAGCAACCCCGGTCTCTAGCCGATCCAGCCTGGACTTATGCCCGGTACTATGCACCATTTCGTGAAACATCGTACCATAGTACTCCGCCGCATCCATATACTGATCAAGCCTGGGAACGACGATACAGTCCTGATGAGGACTGTAGAATGCCTTATCTGAATGCTCGATCCGGAGTGTCAAAGATGGTTCCCTTGAAAGATAAGTGTCTTTCACCTTCTCTGCTTCCTCAAGTGGCTCCAGCTCTATCTCCTCTTCGGCTAGTGGCTCTACACCATCCACCTGGGAGATATGGAATACATTGTAGTATCTGAGCACTGGCTTCATTGGGACTTCTTCGTCCTCTTTCTTTTCTGTATTTTTTACCGGAACCCAGTTCCAATAAACTACAATATCAGAGGTTTCACCTTTCCGAACATGTCCTCCGATACTTTCCCACTGTTTAAAAGTGGCATATTCTCCTGGATGAGACAACAACATGCTGTTCAATGCAGAATACGGCTTCCGGCTGATTCTATTGAACGCCATTTTATTGCCGCTCTCCCATGGCTTCTTCCATGGGATTATTCCAGCTTCCAACTGTTTAATGATCCTGGACGTTACAAT
>NZ_QWGO01000040.1:0-24034 GCF_003435535.1 Desulfotomaculum sp. OF05-3
ATTTGATGAAAAAGTCCTTGACAATTTGTCTCTGGAAAAACAGCGAAGTCGATCCTTATTTCCTGTGCTTCCAGACTGGCTCCTTTTGACATTAAAGAAGTCAGGGAAATTACCATGTATGACGAGCTGGATCTGGATATGCTGGGGGATGAACGGACCGCTCTTTTCCTTATTATGAGTGATACGGACGGAACCTTTGCATTTTTGATCAGTCTGATCTATTCCATTTTGTTTAACCGCTTATGCGAGCGGGCGGATGATGTATATGGGGGCAGGCTTCCCATCCATGTGCGCTGCCTGATCGACGAGGCGGCAAATATCGGGCAGATCCCGAACCTGGAGCGTCTTATGGCGACCATCCGAAGCCGTGAGATCTCTGCCTGCTTGGTGCTGCAGGCGCAAAGCCAGCTCAAAGCCCTGTATAAAGACAACATGGACACCATCATCGGTAACTGTGACGCCTCTCTTTTCTTAGGAGGCAAAGAAGAAACTACCTTAAAAAGCTGGAACTCCCTATTAGGGAAAGAGACTATTGATCTGTATAACACCAGTGTCACAAAGGGAAATCAGGAATCCCACGGACAAAATTTTCAAAAGCTGGGAAAGGACCTGATGTCGGTGGATGAACTGGCAGTTATGGACGGGGGCAAATGTCTGCTGCAGATCAGGGGTGTGCGGCCGTTCCTCTCCCGGAAATACGATATAACCAAACACCCAAATTACAAACTGCTTTCCGATTTTAATGAGAAGAACGCTTTTAATATCGAAAAGTTTCTTTCTACCCGGATGCCGATGCGTCCCGGTGAACGATACCGTAATTATGAAGTCACAGCCGAAGATCTGGCTTCCCAGACTTTATAGAGTTGTTCCTGCCTGTCAAAGCATGACGCCCTGGCAGGCTTTGTTTTTGTCACGATGAAAGGAGGATATTTTGAGGATTCGTGATTCTCCCTGAAAAGTAAATAACCGCAGGATTTTTCCTGCCCCATGCCGCCGTGCTGTTTGAAACAGATTTTTTTCTAAAAACAGTGCGGCGGCTTTTTTTGTTTCCGGCCTGATACGGCCATATCACAAATTAAAATTTCTGAAATTAAAGGAGGAACTATATGGCATTTTTTGCAAGCGCGATTGATACTTTGAAGATCCTTGTGATCGCCCTGGGCGCAGGTCTGGGCGCATGGGGTGTTGTAAACCTTCTCGAAGGTTACGGAAATGATAACCCAGGTGCAAAATCCCAGGGGATCAAGCAGCTTATGGCAGGCGGAGGTATCGCTCTGGTTGGTGCAACGCTGATCCCGCTGCTTTCCGGCCTGTTCGGTTAAGGGCTGACTTATGGGCAGTCTGTTTGAATGGATAACAGACTGGATTAAAGAGGGCCTGATCGATGCGATCACCGGACAGTACACCAGTATTTTCAACTCCGTCAACAATCAGGTTGCGGATGTGGCAAATCAGGTAGGACAGACCCCGCAGGGCTGGAATGGCGGCGTGTTTTCCATGATTCAGAATCTTTCAGAAACCGTCGTCATTCCCATTGCGGGCATGATCCTGACCTTTGTTCTGGTGTATGAACTGATCCAGATGATTCTCGAAAAGAACAACATGCACGAATTCGATACATTCAACATCTTCAAGTGGATTTTCAAGACTTTTGTTGCCACTTACCTGCTCACCAACTGTTTTACGATTGTGATGGCGGTCTTTGATGTGGCCCAAAATGTGGTGTCGCAAAGTGCCGGTGTCATAAACGGGAACCTGGATGTGCAGGCGGCGTTGTCTGATCTGAAAACCCAGCTTGAAGCAATGGGAATGTGGGAACTGATTGGACTGTGGCTGGAAACCAACATCATCAATCTGTGTATGTGGGTACTGTCCATCGTGATCTTTGTCATTGTATATGGCCGTATGATCGAGATTTATTTAACCGTGAGCCTTGCACCGATCCCGTTTTCCACAATGGCAAACCGGGAATGGGGACAAATGGGAACCGGGTATCTGCGTTCCCTTTTTGCCCTGGGCTTTCAGGGGTTTTTGATCCTGATCTGTGTTGCCATTTATGCAGTGCTGGTCCAGTCTATCCCATCGTCCGGCGACGTGCACGGCGCGATCTGGGGAACGGCGGGTTATACGGTACTGCTGGCTTTTGCCCTGTTTAAGACAGGTTCGTTATCCAAATCCATATTTAATGCAAGATAGCATGAACAAAACCAATTCTAAAAAGGAGGATTTTATATATGAGTAAAACCAATACAGAAAAAATGGCGCCGGAGACACAGACGCCGGAAATGGCAAACGGCATGAAGCTGGATGTCCGCGTGCGTCCGATCGCCCCAATGGGAAACCTGCTGGCGTTTGCCAATGTTACGATTGGCGGATGCTTTAAGATTGACGGCTTCCGTATCTGTTCCAGTGAAAAGGGGCTGTATGTCAATATGCCCGCAACCCAGGATAAGGGAGGCAACTGGAAAGATGTCTGCTGGCCGGTTACGGCAGAGTTCCGCAAGCAGCTCAACGATGCCTTAATCGATGGGTACGGGCAGGCTATTGAAAATTTGCAGGCAACTCTTGAAGCGACAAAGGGAGCAGCGGAAAAGCCTTCCCTGACCGGTGCATTGAAAGAAAATGCCGGTAAGGTCAAAGAACAGCCGGCCAAACCGGCCACATCTAAGAATGAGCAGGCTCGCTAATGCCGGAAACGAAACAGTACGGCATTATCTATGCCGATCCGCCCTGGCATTATGACAGGAAACATGGAGGCGGCGTTGCGGAAAACCATTACCCCACAATGAGCATTGAAGAAATCTGTGCCCTGCCGGTATCGGAACTTGCCGCAAAAGACAGTGCCCTTTTTCTGTGGGCGACCTTCCCGCAGCTCAATGAAGCCTTCCGGGTGATCGATGCCTGGGGATTCAAATATAAAACGCTGGCTTTTCTATGGCTCAAACAGAACCGGAAAGCGGATAGCTGGTTTTATGGCATGGGCTTTTGGACCCGCTCAAACGCGGAGGTCTGCCTGCTGGCAACCAGAGGCCGTCCGAAACGCCAATGTGCGGGAATCCATCAGTTTGTGATCTCCCATATTGAGCAGCACAGCAAGAAACCGGACGAGGTGCGGGATAAGATCGTAAAACTCATGGGCGATCAGCCCAGAGTGGAACTGTTTGCAAGACAAAAGACACCCGGCTGGGATGTATGGGGCAATGAAGTGAACTGTACGCTGACTATGCCGGAGCGAAAGGGGTGATTTTGATAGAACAAGATGCAAAGCGGCTGCTTATGGAACGGCTGGACGAGTGTTTGAAGGTTCATGCGGATATGCTGGATGCACAGAACATCGGCAGTATTTACGAGTTACAGGGACTTTCGGAACTCCACTATTATCTGAAGGTTGAGCATGTATTTACTCCGGCGGAAGTAGAGGCGCTTCTTTCTTTTCAGGACCCGTTGGATGTAGCCCGATGGTGTTGGGAAGAAAATAACCATGAACACAGTTTCCCGATCTGCGATCTTCTCAAAGAAATTGATGCAGCGCAAAAATTTGAACATTTCACAAGCGAACCTTCCGCACAGGACAAATATACGCTCCTGATGAAACGGCTGGGACAGAATTACTTTGCTTACAGGGAAAGCCTTATGTCAAGAGATAAGGAATCCTTAATTGAAAAAGCTGCTGAAATTACAGCCATGCAGGAGGCGTATTCCTATCTGACAACAAAGTTTGAGTTCAGGGATGAAATGCTGGATGATGTGCTGGCGCTTGAGAATCCTTTGAAATACTTTGCAGACCGTTGGCTTATGCCGGTTTCAGATGTGTTCGACGTGGATATGGATATTCGGGAAAATATTGCCGGAATCCGAGACAGCCAGGAATACCTGTGTCAGAGAGAGCCGGCTGTTTCTGTCCTGGCACGGCTGCAAAATGCGGCTCAGGAAGTGCGGGAATGTCCGGCTGTGGAGAAACCGGTACGCGATTTCGGTGCACGGTAATGGGCCGGAAATTATATTACGATGGGAGGTGTATAGATGCCTTATGTACCTGTACCAAAGGATTTAACCAAAGTTAAGACTAAGCTGGCCTTCAATCTGACGAAGCGCCAGCTTATTTGTTTCAGCCTTGCCGGACTTGTCGGCCTTCCGGTGTATTTCTTTACCCGCGGGGCGATCGGCAATTCGGCGGCTGTACTTTTGATGATCGGGCTGATGATGCCCTTTTTCTTCTTCGCCATGTATGAGCGTGACGGGCAGCCGGCAGAAAAGATCTTGAAGAACCGGCTCCGTTATAAGCTCTGGCCGAAGGACCGTCCATACAGGACGGATAACCTGTATAAATCTATGTCAAAGAAGGAGGTTACAAAGATTGCCAAAAAACAAGCAGCAGGAAGCTCAGGAAAAGCGTCTGCAAAAAAACATCAGGCAGGCCAAAAAGACCGGAGCCGATGCAAAGCAGGGCAAAACTAAGTCTGCCCGTTCCAAGCCGTCTAAAAAAGGCGGCTTTTTTGCCGGGCTGAAAGCAGATGCCCCGCAGACGGTCCAGCAGAGCATTCCCTACCGTGAAATGTACCGGGATGGGATCTGCCGGCTGACCGATACCCTTTACACCAAAACGGTGCAGTTTTTTGATATTAACTATCAGCTTGCACAGGCAGATGATAAAGCACAGATCTTCGAGGGTTACTGCGATTTCTTAAATTACTTCGACGCCTCGATCCATGTGCAGCTTACCTTTATCAACCAGCGGGCCAATATGCAGGATTTTACCAGAAGCATTGACATCCCTCCCCGCGGCGACGAGTATGACGGAATCCGCAGGGAATACGGGGATATGTTAAAGAACCAGTTGCAGAAAGGAAATAACGGTCTCACCAAACGCAAATACATTACCTTTGGGATCGAGGCAGATGACCTGCGTACTGCGAAAATGCGTCTGGAACGCATTGAAACGGATGTGCTGGCAAATTTCAAGACTCTGGGAGTTCAGGCGAGATCCTTAAACGGACTGGAACGTCTGGAACTTCTTCACAGCCAGCTTCACCCGGACGGCCAGGAAAAGTTTCATTTCCAGTGGTCGGATCTGCCTAAGACCGGTCTTTCTACCAAAGACTTCGTTTCCCCATCCGGGCTGTCTTTTTCAAAGGATGGAAAGACATTTCGGGTAGGCGACCATTCCGGTGCTGTCTCCTTTTTGCAGATTTTGGCACCGGAGCTTACTGACCGGCTTTTAGCGGATCTTCTTGACTTAAACGACGCCGTGACCGTCAACCTGCATATCCAGTCTATCGACCAGGCGCAGGCGATCCGAAACATCAAGCGCAAAATGTCGGACCTGCAGAAAATGACCATTGAGGAACAAAAGAAAGCGGTCCGATCCGGGTATGACATGGACATCATTCCCACCGACCTTGCCACCTATGGAGAGGAAGCCAAAAATCTTTTGCAGGATTTGCAGAGCCGCAATGAGCGCATGTTCCTTGTGACGGTACTGGTGGAAAATATCGCTGCCAAACGCCAAAAGCTGTTCAATGATATTTTTGCCGCTTCGGGTGTGGCACAGAAATACAACTGTGCCTTAAAACGGCTGGATTACCAGCAGGAACAGGGGCTTATGTCCTCGCTTGCTCTTGGTACGAACCAGATTGAAATTGAGCGCGGGCTTACGACCAGCAGCACAGCGATTTTTGTACCGTTTACGACCTGTGAACTGTTCCAGGAGGGCGAGGCATTGTATTACGGCCTGAACGCCCTTTCCAATAACTTGATCATGGCGAACAGAAAAACGCTGAAAAACCCCAATGGGCTGTTTCTCGGTACCCCAGGAAGCGGCAAATCTTTCTCTGCCAAGCGTGAGATCGTCAATGTGTTCCTTCTGACGGAGGACGACATCATTATCGCCGACCCGGAAAATGAGTATGGGCCGCTGGTACAGCAGTTCGGTTCCCAGGGGCAGGTCATTGATATTTCCCCTACTTCCACGAACTACATCAACCCGATGGACATCAATCTGGACTATTCCGATGATGAAAACCCGATCACTTTGAAAAGTGATTTTATCCTGTCGCTGTGTGACCTTATCATCGGCGGCAAAGAAGGACTTTCCCCCATTGAAAGGACGATCATCGACCGTTGTACCAGACTGGTGTACCGGGAATACCTGCAGGACCCGTGCCCGGAAAATATGCCGATCTTAGGTGATCTTTACGAGCTGCTTTTGAAACAGTCTGAACCGGAGGCACAGAATATCGCAACGGCGCTGGAAATCTATGTCAATGGTTCCCTTAACGTGTTCAACCACCGTTCCAATATCCAGATGGATAAACACCGGGTACTGTGTTTCCAGCTTAAGTCACTGGGAAAAGCCTTAAAGGAAATCGGGCTTTTGATCATGCAGGATGCGGTGTGGAACCGTGTCACGGCCAATCGCTCCAAACATAAAACAACCTGGTTCTATATCGACGAATTCCATCTTCTTTTGAAAGGGCAGACAGGAAGTTTCAGCGTGGAGATCTGGAAACGCTTCCGTAAATGGGGCGGAATCCCATCAGGTTTAACGCAGAATGTCAAGGACCTTCTGGCTTCCCGTGAGATCGAAAATATTTTTGAGAACTCGGACTTTATCTATATGCTCAACCAGGCCCAGGGAGACCGTCAGATTTTGGCAAAGCAGTTGGGAATCTCCCCGCACCAGCTTTCGTATGTGACCCATTCCGGTCCCGGCGAGGGGCTTTTGTTCTTTGGAAATGTGATCATCCCCTTTGTGGACCACTTCCCGAAGGACACACTCTTGTACAGCGTGCTTACCACAAGACCGGATGAAGTAGCGGGGACCAAAGCGTGAGACAAAAATTAAAATGGATCGGAGGTGAGAACAATGGCACACGACAGGGAATTTCAAAGGAAGCGCAAAGATACCCGGATGCCGGTGCGTGATTCCCACGGGGAGGATCAACCGGCAGCCAGGCAGACCGAACAGGATTTTGACCTGCGCAGGGCACGGGACACCCCTTCTTCTGTCAACGGCAAGACACACAGGCAGGACATCCCTGTACAGACGGAATTTTCCCATCTGTCACCGGAAACACCGGCGTCCTTGCTGGAACAGGGCGAAGCGTATGCAACCGCTTTGGATGGTTTTTCGGAACACTTTGAGACACCGGATGCTACCAGGACAGCGCCCCCGATACAGGACAACGTGCGAAGCAATTTCCGGCAGGAGGCTTCCAGGCGTTCTTTTGTAACAGAGGATGTGACAGACCATGATACCGGAAAATATGCTCCTTCTTCCGAATGCTCAGCCCCACCGAACGGCACAGACAGATCCGGTCAGGAACACCGTTACCGGACACACCAGCATGGGAACAAATATCAGCAGCGTTTTCAGGAAGCGGCACAGGCGGAGGAACAGGCAGCGCAGAAGGAAAAGGGTATGGATAGCGAACCGCCGAAAACATCCAAGCTGGAATTTACTGCGGATGAACTACCGCCGGAGACAAAGGATAAAAAGCTCACCCATGCAAAACGGAAGGCGGAACGGACTGCACAAAAAGCAGAGCAGGCGCAAAATCGTCTACCTGCCCGGAAGAAACTGCGCATGGAGACGGTTTCCGACCCGGAGACCGGAAAAGCCAAAAAACACTTAAAATTTGAAAAGGAGGTCAAATCCCAAAAGGTCCATGTAAAAGGACCTGTACCCCTGCGTCCGGTCAAGGCGGGCGCCAATACTGCCATTGGTTACGCTCATAAAAAGATTTATGAGGCAGAGGATGAAAATGTGGGCATCAAGGCAGCCCACCGCTCTGAACTTGTGGGCGAGGCAGGGCTTCGCACGGCATATCACCGGCATAAAACTGCCCCCTACCGAAAGGCAGCGAAATTACAGCAAAAATCAGCAAAAGCAAACGCAAGACTTGCTTACCGGCAGGCTCTTAGCGACCACCCGGAGCTGAAGAAACATGCGATTGCCCGGATATGGCAGAAACAAAAACTGAAAAGGCAGTATGCCAAGGCTGCCCGTGAAGCCGGGAAACAGGCAAAAAATGCCGCAGTCGCAACAGAGAGGGTCAGCGTCGGTATTGTCCATGCGGTCAAACGGCACCCTGTAATCTGCCTTGTCCTCCTGCTTCTCCTTTTGGTAATTTTCCTGATCACATCCCTGTTTTCCACGTTCTCCAATATCGGGACCGGCGGTTTGGGAAGTCTGGCTGCTTCTACCTATCTTGCAGATGATCAGGACATCAACCAGGCGGAGCTTACCTATACCGAATGGGAAACGGATCTGCAAATGGAAATAGACCGGGTGAAATCAGACCGCCCCGGCTATGACGAATACCGGTATAACCTGGGCGCAATCGAGCATGACCCGTATGTGCTGATGGGGTATCTGACTTCTGCTTATCAGGGATTTACTTACGATGAAGTGGAAAGCGTGCTGCGGCAGCTTTTCCAGGAACAATATACCCTGTCCTTTTCAGAAGAAACCGAGATCCGTTACCGCACCGAAACTTCCGTTGATCCGGAAACCGGGGAAGAAACCCAGGAGGAAGTGCCTTATGAATGGCGCATCTTAAATGTCAAGCTCACAGTCACACCTCTAGAAAACCTGGTCGTTTCCCGGATGAACGCAGACCAGAAAGAGATCTGCGAGATCCTGCTGCAGACAAAAGGAAACCGCCAGTATGTCAAAAATGTCTTTGGCACCAACTGGCTCCCTTATGTGACCAGTTATTACGGCTACCGGGTACATCCCATCAGTGGGGAAAAGAACTATCACACCGGTGTGGACATCGGGATGCCGGAGGGCACAGAGATCCTTGCCGGGCATGACGGAACGGTCACCCTTGCGGGAAATGCCGGCGGTTATGGCTTGTGTGTCGCTATTGAAGGCGAGGCATACGAAGGACATACCCTGACGACCAAATACGGGCACTGTTCCCAGATCCTTGTTTCTGCCGGGCAGGAGGTCAAAGCCGGGGATGTGATCGCAAAGGTCGGGAATACCGGAAATTCTACCGGGGCCCACCTGCACTTAGAAGTCCTGGTTGACGGTCAGTATTTGAATCCCCTGTATTTTGCCGATACCGGCGATACCAGCGAACGGCACCTGCCGGAAGTTGGTTCAGGCGGCACAGGAAACTACTTCGATTATGACATTCCACCGGAAGCCCTTGCGGATGAACAGTTTGCCGCAATGATGGCCGAGGCGGAAAAATATCTTGGCTATCCGTATGTATGGGGAGGCGCAAGCCCTTCCACTTCCTTTGACTGTTCCGGCTATGTGTCCTGGGTGATCAACAACTGCGGCGTTGGCTGGAATTTCGGAAGGCTGACCGCGGATGGTCTTTTAGGTGTATGTACGCCGGTATCAAGTGCGGATGCAAAACCGGGCGACCTGATCTTCTTCCAGGGGACCTACAACACCAGCGGCGCAAGCCATGTAGGGATCTATGTGGGAAATGGAATGATGATCCACTGTGGAGACCCGATTTCTTATGCAAACATCAATACAAGCTACTGGCAGCAGCATTTTTATACATTTGGGCGTCTGCCTTAACAGATTGGAGGTAATAAATTGAATCCTAAAATTGAAAAACTGGAAAAGGAAATTGAAAAGACCAAAACAAGGATTGCGGAAATGCAGGCAAAGCTCCATAAGCTGGAGGAACAGAAAACAGAGCTGGAAAATACCGATTATGTAGCGGTGGCGCGCAGTTTCAAACTGACGCCCCAGCAGCTTGCGGATTTTTTGAAATCACAGCAGGCAGCCCCTTCGGAAACTGTTTTACCGCAGGAGAAGGAGGATGTGCATGAGGCTTAAAAAACTTTCCCTGCTGCTGGCGCTTACGCTTCTTGTAAGTGTCAGCGCATTACCTGTAACGGCTCATGCCGGCGGTTCCAAAGACACCACACCGCCAACGCTGACTGCATCCATGGAGGGCGATGCCCTGAAAATAGAAAGCAGTGACGATCTATCCGGCGTGGAGGCGGTCTTTGTTGATGAAAACCGTATCAACTCCCTCACCGACGGGAAAGCGTCGGTCGCACTGAAAGATTATGCCGGAACAGAAAAACAGGTAAGCATATACGCAAAAGATTATGCCGGCAACCGTTCTGATGTGGTAAAGCTGGATAATCCGTATTACAAAGAACCGGCTCCTGAAAAGAAACCTGCTACGACAGCACCCCAGAGTCCGTCCGGTACACAGACAAAACCGCCTAAGGAAGAAAAACCTTCCGGCTCAAACGCTGCAACCCCTTCCGGCGGCGGAAATTCTTCCGGTTCAGATAACAGTACCGGACAGCAGGAAAATACTTCTGCGATCCCGGAAGGTGCATTTACCCCGGAAGGCACCGGAACGGTACAGGACAACATCAGCGGTACGGATGGGGAAAAACAGTTTTACACCATCACTACGGACGCGGGCAATGTCTTTTATCTGGTGATCGACGGGAAACGGGAAGATAACAATGTCTACTTCTTAAACGGCGTCACAGAGTCCGACCTGATGGCACTTGCAGAAAAGAACAATGGCAGCATGAGCATGATCCCCCAGGAAGAAAGCTGTAACTGCACAGAAAAATGTGAGGCAGGAAAGGTTAATACCGGCTGTCCGGTCTGCAAAAATGACTTAAATGGCTGCAAAGGAAAAGAAAAGCCGGCGGAAACTGAAAAACCGGCAGAACCGGAAAAGCCGAAGAAAGAAACCGGCAGCGTCGGCACGATCCTGTTTATCCTTGCTGCCTTACTTGCGGTCGGCGGGATCGGTTACTATGTAAAAATCGTGCGTCCGAAACAGCAGGCCGAAGACGATGCGGAATTTGAGGATGACGGTTATGGCGAAGGCTTTGACCCGGATGAGGCATACGGGGAACCGGAATATCTTTCCGAGGATGATTTTGACGACAAGGACAGCAAATAAGGCTGTCCTTTTAGATTTTATGAAAGTGAGGATTTTTTCATGGAACATATCATAACCAGACGCCGCGGCTTTCGCAAGCTGTTGGCGTTTTTGCTTTGTATGGCAAGCATTTTGGGGCTTCTTCCGGCTCAGGCTTTTGCCATGTCTGTCGGACAGACGGCAAGCTCCTGGCTGGGCGACCAGTATGTGGGCTCTGATGGGAACCACTACCGTGCCCCGGCGCCTTACACCTATCTTGCCTACCATGCAGACGGAACCATCGATGTACACACCAGTTCCGGGGGCAATGCTTACCGGCACTATATGCTGACGGATTCTGACGGGATCAGCCACCAGGTTTACTGTGTGGAGAGCGGGATTCCTTACCATACTTCGGAAAATACCTATGTTTCGGAAAGCGGGACCAACAGCCAATACCTGAACCTGCTTCCTGCCGAGGCAAGGAGGGGGATCACCCTGACTGCGATCTATGGCTGGAAACCCGGTGCGGCGCTCCCTGTTTCCGGAATCAACGAGGATGACTATAAGATGGCAACCCAGATCATCCTTTGGGAATACCAGCAGCAACTTAGAAGCGATCCGTACAGCCGCCACGGAAACGGCCACGCAGACGCCGACCAGTATTTCAGCGTGATCGCCGGACGACCGGCAGAAAAAGCCTATGACTGGATTCTTGCACAGGTCGCTTCCCATTCCACAGTACCTTCCTTTACTTCTTCTAAGAAAAGCGAAGCACCGGAACTGGAACTGAAATGGGATGTAGAAAAAAAGGTCTATACCCTGACGGTCACAGATACCAATAACTTGAAGATCGATCTGGAGGCTTTGAAAGGCAGCGGCGTTTCTGTGACAAGAAACGGAAATGAATACACCTTTACCAGCAGGCAGATGATGATGGACCCGGTGCTGTTTGAATTCCGAAAGAATATCCCGGTGGCAAACGACATGCTGATCTGGGGCAGACCCGGCTACCAGACCATGATGACCGGCGCCAGCGATCCGGTTTCCTTCTTTGTAAAATTCAAAACGGAAACTTACGGTACCGCAAAACTTGTCAAGACCAGTGAGGACGGCATTGTTTCCGGTATCACCTTCCATATCTCCGGTACGGACATTTTGGGAAATGAAGTCAATGAGGAAGTTACGACCGGAGAAAACGGCCAGATTGAAAAGAAGCTCCTGCCGGGAACCTATCTGGTAAAAGAACTTCCGGTGGACCGCTATGTGACCCCTTCCGCACAGTACGTGACCATTGAAAGCGGGCAGACTTCTTCGGTACATTTCAGCAATATTCTGAAGAAATTTCGCGTCCATGTGGTAAAGAGTGATGCTGACACCGGAAATGCTCAGGGGGATGCCACGCTTGCAGGGGCGGCCTATGGGATCTTCCGTGATGGCGAACTGATCGACACTTATACTACCGGACCGGATGGCAGCTTTATGACCCGCTATTATGTATGCGGGGATGGCTGGACGATCCGGGAAATCGAACCGAGCACCGGGTATCTTCTGAATGAAACCATTTATGAAGTGGGTGCATCCCCTTCCCTGTATGAAGTGGAACTCAATACCACAGAAAATCAGGTGACGGAAACGGTTATTTACGGAAATATCCAGCTTGTCAAGCACACCGATGACCTGGACCCGGATGTGCCTGAGGGCGAAAATACCGACGATCCCAATGCTGGTATCATCGAACGCCCGGAAGCAGGCGCAGTCTTTGAAGTTTACTTAAAGGCAGCCGGGAGCTATGACGCGGCAAAGGAAAGTGAACGTGACCTTCTTACCACGGATGCGGATGGTTTTGCTTCCAGTAAACCGCTTCCTTATGGACATTATACGGTCCATCAGATCGCAGGCGAGGAAGGCAAAGCCTTTGTCCCGGACTTTACGGTATTCATTTCCTCTGACGGAAAGACTTACAGCTATATCCTGAACAACCGCACCATCACAGCCCGTCTGAAAGTTGAAAAATGTGACGCAGAGACCGGAAAGATTATCCCTGTGACCGGAACCGGTTTTCAGATCAAGGATCTTTCCACCGGGGAATTTATCACCCAGACCGTCTACTATCCGAACCCGGAAACACTGGATACCTTCTATGTTTCTGACGAGGGCTGGCTGATGCTGCCGGAGCCTTTGGCCGCCGGGGATTATGAACTTTATGAGGTGGCTGCCCCTTATGGCTATGTGCTTTCCGATCAGCCGGTACCGTTTACCATTGACGGCAGCGAGGCGGTTGTGACGGTCACTCAGTACAATATGCCGCAGAAAGGCCAGCTTACCATCACAAAGACCGGAGAAGTATTTGCTTCTGTCCAGGAAAACGACGGACTGTACCAACCGGTATATGAGGTTGCCGGACTTCCTGGAGCGGTCTATGATGTGATCGCAGATGAAGATATTTATACCGGTGACGGTACCTTGCGGGCAGAAAAAGATACGGTTGTGGAAACACTTACGACCGGCGAGGACGGCACAGCGAAAAGCGGGTCTCTCTATCTTGGCCGTTATCGTCTGGAGGAACGTCAGGCGCCTTCCGGCTGTGTGTTGAATCCTCAACCGGAATATGTGGAACTGACCTATGCGGGTGAGACCGTAGAGGTTACACAGACAGCGGCCGGTCTTTATGACGAACGCCAGAAAGTGGATGTCACACTTTTCAAGGCAATGGAGACCGATGACCTGTTCGGTCTTGGCATGAACGAGGAATATAAGGATATTTCCTTTGGACTTTATGCTTCCGCAGACCTGACGGCGGCAGATGGCAGCGTAATCCCGGCAGGTGGACTTCTGGAAGTGGTCTCTGTTTCGTCTGAGGAATCCGGCGGTTACAGCGCTTCCTTCGCTTCCGACCTGCCTTTTGGCAGCTATTATGTCAAGGAACGCACAACCAACGGCGCCTATATCCTTTCGAATCAGGAATATCCGGTTGTCTTTGAGTATGCTGGTCAGGAAACCGCCTTGGTACAGATCCTTGTCAATGAAGGCGAGGCTGTTTCCAATGAACTTCTCCGTGGGCGTGTAGACGGTGTAAAAGTCGGGGAAAACCCGGAAGGCGGCGAGGATGTCACGCTTGCCGGTGCGCTCATGGGTCTGTTTAGACCTGATACCGAAGAATTTACTGAAGAAAATGCGCTGCTTACTGCTATTACCGGAAAAGACGGCAGTTTTTCCTTTGAGAACATTCCTTACGGACACTGGATCGTCAAGGAGATCTCTGCCCCTGACCTTTATACGGTAAGCCCGCAGCAGCACCATGTATATATCGGTGCAGACGGACAGCATATCGAGATCCGTGTGGAAAACACCCTGATCCGCGGCAGTGTGCAGGTAACTAAAACCGAAGCTGTGGAGGAACCGTCCCCTGTGGAAAAGGAGGATAAGAAAGACAAGAATTCTTTCCTGCGCTTCCTGCCCGGTGCAGTGTTCGACCTGTATGCGGATTCCAACGCCAACCAGGAATATGATCCTGACGATCAAAAGATCGGTACGCTGAAAGAAACCGATGCAGGCTATCATACGGCGGAAAACCTTCTGGCTGGCGGCTACTTTATCAAAGAAAGCAAAGCGCCGGAGGGCTATCAGCCTGACTCAAACGCTTACTATTTTTCCATCACAGAAGATGGACAGGTCGCAGTTGTGGAAAATGGAGAAGCCGGGCACGGATTTACCAATGAGGCTTACCGCGGCAACTTAAAGATCACAAAGGATTCCAGCGACGGGCGCAAAGATGGTTTTGCCATCGAGGTTAAGAGTGCGGACGGCTCCTACTGCGAGACATTCACCACTCCAAAATCCGGCGTGATTGAAGTTAAGGGCCTTCGTGTCGGTATTTATACCGTAACAGAAGTTGCAAACCGGGCAAGCAAGGATTACATCATTCCTGATGCCGCTACGGTGGAGATCAAGGCAGATCAGACATCTACGGTCCAGTTCTTTAATGAAAAATCGGAAAAGCCGGATAACCCAAAGAACCCGGAAAAGCCTTCTGTTCCCTCCAATCCTTCCACCCCTCAAAAGCCGGTACCGCAGACCGGGGATGATCCGTATATTTTCCTGTATGGCGGACTGCTGGCAGCCGCACTGATCGGCGGCAGCGTATTTGCTGTGTATTATTTCAAAAAGGGAAAATACAGCAGGACTTCCCTGAAAAGAACGGCTGTCGGGGTTTCTGTCCTTTCACTCTGCGTTCTGGTGGCTCTTGGCAGCGGTTTTTTGGTGTTCCGTGACTTGAACCAGTATGCTGAGAGTAAAGATGCCTATCGAGATCTTGCCGGATATGTGGAAGTGCCGGAGCAGACAGCTTCCCCGGAGTCGGCACCCGATCCGACAGAACCAAAACGGGACGATACCGATATTGTCCTGCCTTCGGTAGACTTTGAAACGCTCCGTGAAAATGGACCGGACATCATCGGATGGCTTTCTCTTCCTGATACGGTGCTCAATTATCCGGTGACGCAGACCGACAACAACGAGTATTACCTGAACCATCTTTATGACGGGACCTATAACAAGGTTGGCTGCCTGTTTGCCGACTATGAAAACCGGGCAGATTTTTCAGACCGCAATACGATCATTTACGGTCATAATATGCGGGATGGTTCCATGTTTGCCTTGCTGAACCGGTACGATGAACAAAGTTACTTTGATACTCACAGGCAGATGTATCTCGTTACTCCGAAGGGGGGTTATGTCATGGAGATCTTTACGGCATTTGCAGCAAAACCGGAAGAATCCGGCAGTAAAACTTCTCCCTGGCAGCTTTCCTGGAAGGATGACGGTGCTTATACTACCTGGCTTACAGCTATGAAGGAACGTTCTGCGGTGGAAAGTGATGTGACTGTGACCTGCAGCGATAAGGTACTGACCCTTTCTACCTGTACGCCGGGCGGCACAGGACGCTTTCTTGTCATGGGAAAACTCGTGAAAGTAGATAACGAAATATAGATTTTAGACGGTGCGGGGGCAAAAGCTCCCGCACCTGCTGTTTACAAGGAGGATTTTATTTTATGGTAAATACCATGATTTCCATTCCCGGCTATGTCCATCTTTACCGCTCGCTTTTGCGGTTTTACGACATGCCGGAAAATGAAGTCCGGGAAATGCTCTATCTTCTGAATACGGCAAACCTGGACTGCTATGAGTATTATCACCCGGACCGCAGTGTGATCCAGAGCGGACCGGTCGCTTTTTGCGGATGGCTGGAAACGAAAGACTGCCGCCCTTACCGCACAGAGGTACAGCTTTACAAATCGCTGCTGTTTTTGAAGCGCAGCATTGACCGTGACCTGATCGTATCAGCTCAAAGGGAGGCTCTGCAAACCCTGCGCTGTATTATCTCCAATCTGGAATACCGCTTTTATAAAGCCTATGGCATGGAGATCGAGGACAAACGCACGGTCTATGGGGAATGTACCTACCGTCTGGTTCCCAGGGAGGATGAACCCAGCGTGTGCCTGATGCACGACTGGATCTACCTGCCAACTGCCTGATGTCACGAATAATATATAAAATATGTGACATATATGAAAACTGTACTGCCTTGCAAAATTTTTGATTTTTGATGTATAAATCAGATTTTTAATGGGAACACTCAAAATAAGAGGAATAGGACCTATTGCAATCATGTCACGAATAATATATAATATTCGTGACATGAAGGGAGGCGGTATTGTGGACAACGGATATACAAAACGAATACGAGAGCGTGTTCTTTCTCTTGAAGATGGAACTGTTTTTGTGATGTCTGATTTTGCGGATATTGCAGATACATCCACTATTCGTCAAAGTTTAAGCCGTTTAGTGCAATCAGGAACATTGCGCCGTATTTTGAAAGGAGTTTATGAAAAACCAAAATATAGCAAACTTCTGGATGAATATGTGGCGGCAGACCCGGAAGCGGTGGCGAACGCATTGGCACGAAGTTATCACTGGACGATTGCCCCATGTGGGAATACAGCATTGAACCTGTTAGGTCTTTCAACACAGGTAACAGCAGTATGGTCCTATATCAGCGATGGTCCATATAAGACCTACGAGTGGAACTCTACAAAGCTGGAATTTAAGCACCGGACCAATAAGGAGATTACCGGATTGTCCTATATGACAAGTTTGGTTATACAGGCATTAAAAACGCTTGGCAGATCGAATGTTACGCCAGAAGTCATACAGATGCTTTCCGAAAAACTGACAGACAAGGATAAACAGGCTTGTTTGAAGGAAGCAACCGAGTCTACGGATTGGGTTTACGATACGATACGGCAGATTTGTGGAGGTGAAAAGGTACAATGAGAAATATAGCAAGACTTTCAGATAACGACCGCAGGGAGCTGTTCAGAAATACAGCAGATAAAATGGGGCTGAATGATGCCATCGTGGAAAAAGACTTTTGGGTATGTTTTACGCTGGATTATTTATTTCACCGCTCACCATGGAAAGAGTCCATCACCTTTAAGGGTGGTACCAGCCTTTCAAAAGCCTTTCACCTGATCAGCCGGTTTTCAGAAGATATTGATTTGATTCTGGACTGGCGTGTATTGGGATATGGCAAAGATGAACCATGGGAGAAACGTTCCAATACAAAACAGGATGCTTTTAACAAAGAAGCCAATGTGCGTGCAGAGGTATTTCTGTCCGAAACATTCTGCCCGGCAGTCAAAGCCGGCTTATCCCAGGAAATCGGTTGTGAAGCAAATGTCTACATAGATGAAAAGGATAAACAGACGGTCATTTTCGCCTATCCGCACCTTTTTACGAATACGGCGACTTTACAGGTGATCCGTTTAGAGATTGGTGCGCTGGCAGCGTGGACTCCTGCAAAAACAGCGCTGATCGAACCATACGCGGCAAAATATTATCCGAAGATTTTTGAGCAAAAAGAAACCGCAATCCTTACCGTTGCCCCGGAACGGACCTTCTGGGAAAAAGCCACAATCCTGCACCATGAAGCGAACAGACCGGAACATTTGGAAATGCCGCAGCGGTATTCCAGACATTATTATGATCTCTACCGCATGGCTGCAACACCGGTCAAAGAAGCTGCTTTTTCCAGGCTGGATCTCCTGAAGAAAGTTGTAGATTTCAAAATGAAATTCTATCCCAGAGCATGGGCGAAGTACCCGGAGGCTGTGCCGGGCACATTAAAATTACTCCCGCCGGAATATCGGTTCGCAGCATTGGAAACGGACTATAACTCTATGCAGGATATGTTGTATGGGGATATTCCGACATTTGAGACAGTCATAGCAGCGGTCCAGGAACTGGAAAAAGAGATCAATACACTATAAACAATTACATATCCATTTATTTGCCGGCTATTCTAAGATGCTTTAGAATAGCCGGTTTCTTGTTTTCAAAGGAGGGATGCTATATTACGCAAAATGAAGTCAATGCCGTTTTTGACGAACAGGTGCGGCTCTGTGCTGATACCTTGAAACGGAAAACCAAAGAATACACCGGGGATGATCCGGACCGGCTGGGTGCATTTAAGGCAGCGGCAGCTTTACAGCACACAACGCCCCAGCGTGCCCTTGCCGGTATGCTGGCAAAGCATATTGTTTCTCTATACGATATGTGCTTTGCCGAGGAAACAGTTTATCCGATGGACACATGGGACGAAAAGATCACAGACAGTCTTAACTATCTGTTCTTACTGAAAGCGATTGTAAAGGAGGGACATACCAATTAAACAGATTGAAGTAAAAATTTTGAACTGCCAGGCGGTAGCGGAAGCAGAAAAAAACATGGTCTTTGCGGCAAGACTTACCCAGCAGGGACATAAGATTGCCTCAATGGACGACCTGATGGAGCTCTACGAAAAATCATTCAGCGTTCAGACAGTAGCAGCTATGGGGGCGCTTCCCCATCCTACCATCCAGAAATTTGCGGTGATCACGGTAGCCATTGTCGGCGCCAGCAGGCGTTTTCTGGCGCAGATCACCCGCCACCAGAACGAAGTAAAATTTATGAGTGCATCGCTGCAGTACAGCAACTATACGGGACAGGCGGATTTCGCTGTCCCGTATTCTATTATGACGGCTCCGGCTGTGGTACAGGAGCTGTACTTAAAAAGTTGTAATGAAAGCATGAAATGTTATGAAGCCCTGTGCACTGCCGGAAGCGGGCACGATGCGGCCGGTTATGCCACGCCCCAGGGATTACGGAATGTACTGCTCATCAGCGCCACCCCTTATCAGTGGAAACATATCATCGGCCAGCGGGTATGCCGAAGAAATACAGATGAAACAAGGATCGTGCTGTTAAAGGTCTGGAAAGAACTTTATGACCTAAGCCCTGCCTTGTTTGCCCCGTCACTGACCGGGCCTTTCTGTCAGTTGGATCGATGTCTGGAAGGGAAAATGACCTGCGGGCGAAAACTGCAGGCAGATATGACGCCAGAGGATATTTTAGAAAAAGACTATCCCGCTCTTTGGGAAGGAGGCTGCCGATGAAAATAAAACTAATCGATTTTGGCGTGCCGGAGCACCAGCGTCCTTACCGTCCTCATGGCAATGATGCCGGAGCAGATGTTTATCTGCCCTATGACTGCACCTTACAGCCCGGAGAAATCGCCAAAATTCCTCTTGGCTTTGGACTGGAAATACCGGATGGGTATGCGGGATATATCTTTCCCCGTACCAGTATGGCGGTAAAAGGTCTGGTCTGTGAACTGCCGCCTGTGGATTCCGGCTACCGAGGAGAGATCCATGCGATCATCAGCAATGTAAGCAATCAGGCGCAGTCTCTTTTTAAGGGAGCCCGTATCGGGCAGCTTGTGATCACGCCGACTGTCATTGCGGATTTTGTAACAGATCTGGGAACAGAGCGAGGAACCGGCAGCTTTGGCAGTACCGGCGAATAGAAAAAGGCTGTTTGGGGAACAGTTTTTGAATACTTATCGGTATAGGGAGCGGACATTTCGAGAACATTATAAAATATAATAAAGAAAGTCACGAAAAAAGCGGCCATTACCGTGACCGCCTACTTTCTGCTATTGAGTTCTTTCATAATACCAAGGATATATTGCATGGATTGAGGATCAAGCTGTCTTGCCTCTGCAATGAATTCCTTCAAGGTTTCCGGGTAAGTATTTCCTTCGTCAAAGAATTCCTGCGGAGTCACACCCAGATATTCGCAGATGTAGAAAAAAGACTGCATAGCGGGAAGTGACTTTTTATTCTCAATATTATTGATGTAGTTGTTTGCCTGACCTAACGATAAAGACATATCGCGTGCGGAAACTCCTTTCTGTGTCCGCAGCTTCGCTAATCGTTCCGGGACAAAATCTTCATACATCGCCTTCACCTCCCATTCTGTAATAGATTGTACCTTACACCCCTTTATTATCCGCAAAGAGAAAAAGGGTATTATCGTTGACTTGCTAAATAAAATCTATTACTATGTGAAAAGTGAAGAAATTTACCTATCAGATGGAGGGATGACCGATGAAAGGAAAGACTTGCTGTGTTACCGGACACAGGGATTTGCCGCAGAATGAGATCAACAAAATAAAAGCCGCTTTGGAACATGAGATCGATGCTGCCGTTACAGATGGATTTACCTGTTTTATGAGTGGCTTTGCAGATGGCGTGGATCAGTATTTTGCAGAGCTGGTGTTGGAAAGAAAGCAGACTAATCCGGCGCTGGAGCTGATCGCAGTGATCCCTTACCGCAAACGTCTGGACAGCCTGAATAAGAAAACAAGAACCCGTGAACTGCTGGAGGCTTGTGCGGATGTTGTTGTCATACAGGAAAAATATCTCCCAAGCGTCTACTCCCACAGAAACCGCTATATGGTGGAGCACTCCGACCGAGTGATCGCTGTATATGACGGACGGGAAACCGGCGGTACGGCAAAGACGATCCGCTTCACCCATCGGATGAAAAAGGAACTGCGGGAAATCCCGGTTGGAGAGATCGTCCTGCCGGATCACTTGAAACCAAAAACAAAATAGATACCTGTTGATGCGCTCACTTTGAAGTGGGCGTTTTTCTTTACCCATTTTTAGGAGGAATGCTTATGTGGAACCTGATTTCACATTTCCTTACCTTTGCCGGAGGAATGGCTTCCGGCGTTATGTTGATGTGTCTTATGCAAACCGGAAAACTTGCGGATAAAGAATTTGAAACTATGAAGGAGGAATAAAAATTGAAACTTGTGATTGCAGAAAAGCCCTCTGTTGCTATGTCACTGGCAGCAGTATTAGGCGCAACGGAAAGAAAAGACGGTTATCTCGAAGGTTCCGGTTATCTGGTGAGCTGGTGCGTGGGACATCTTTTGGAACTGGCACAGCCGGAGGCTTACAAAGAACAGTACGCCAAATGGCGGTATGAGGACCTTCCGATCCTACCGGAAAACTGGAAATATGAAGTTCCAAAGGATAAGAAAAAGCAGCTTGCCCTTTTGTGCCGGCTGATGAAGGACAAACGGGTTGATTCTGTGGTATGCGCTACGGATGCCGGGCGTGAAGGAGAACTGATCTTCCGTCTGGTCTATGAATATGCCGGATGTAATAAGCCTATGGAACGCCTTTGGATTTCCAGTATGGAGGATGCGGCGATCCGTGAGGGTTTTGACCATCTCCGTCCCGGCAGTGATTACGATAAACTCTATGATGCGGCAGTATGCCGGGCAGGAGCCGACTGGCTGATCGGGATCAATGCCACCCGGCTTTTTTCTGTCCTGTATGGTGTCACACTAAATGTCGGCCGTGTTATGTCACCGACGCTGGCACTTTTGGTACAGCGTGAGTCGGATATTGAATCCTTCATCAGCAAGCCTTTTTATGTGCCGGAAATCACCTGCGGAGGTTTTACTGCTTCCGGCGAAAAAATGACGGAACGATCCGAGGCTGAAAAAATCCGTATGGACTGTGACCACAACTCCGCTTTTGTGCGTTCTGCGGAAAAGCAGGTAAAAACTATACAGCCTCCCCGCCTTTATGACCTTACAACTCTGCAAAGGGAATGTAACCGTATTTATGGCTATACGGCTCAACAGACCCTTGATTATGTGCAATCTCTCTATGAAAAGAAGCTGGCAACCTATCCGAGAACGGACAGCCAGTATTTGACGAAGGACATGCAGGCAACCGCCGCTTCCCTGATCCTATGGCTGCGTGACAATATGCCCTTTGGAAAAGGCTGCGCCGGAGAGCCGGACATTGACCGGGTAACAGACGACAGCAAAGTGACCGACCACCATGCCATCATCCCAACTGTGGAGATTGCACGGACAGACCTGTCGGAGCTTCCTTCCGGGGAGCGGGATGTGCTTACCCTGCTTGCCGTCAGACTGCTTTGTGCCACAACGCAGGCAAACCGGTTTGAAGCGGTCACCGCTATGTTAGACTGCCAGGGATATACTTTTACGGCAAAAGGAAAGACCATCTTACAGTCCGGCTGGAAAGAGGTGGAACGGATTCACCGTATGAGTATCAGGCAGAGTGAAACGGAACACAGAGAAAATGAAGATGCCGCTCTCCCTGTGCTGAAGGAAGGACAGACTTTTGAAACTGTGTCAGCAAGTCTCCGTGAAGGGAAAACTTCACCGCCGAAACATTATACGGAGGACACGCTGCTGTCCGCTATGGAGACGGCCGGTGCGGAAGATATGCCGGACGATGCCGAGCGTAAAGGATTGGGTACTCCGGCTACCCGTGCGGTAACACTGGAAAAGCTGGTTTCTGCCGGATTTGTACAGAGAAAGAAAAAGCAGCTCATTTCTACGGAAAAAGGAAGGAACCTGATCGCAGTCCTGCCGGACAATATCAAATCTCCCATTTTAACTGCAGAATGGGAATCTATGCTGAAACAAGTGGAACATGGCGAACTGTCGGCAACATCTTTTATGGATCAGATTGCAGATATGAGCCGGACGCTGGTAAAAGAACATACCGCCCCGGAGAAACGTTTTGCGGATCTGTTCCCTTCTTCCAGAGAAACTGCACATGAAGCCGTGGGGGTATGTCCTCGCTGCGGAGCCCCGGTATATGAAGGAAAGAAAGGTTTTTTCTGCGACAACAGGGAATGTTCTTTTGCTCTTTGGAAAGATAACCGTTTCTTTTCCAGCAAGAAAAAGTCCATCACAAAGTCTGTGGCAGCGGCTCTTTTGAAAGAGGGCCGTATTTCTATGTCCGGGCTTTACAGTGAAAAAACAGGAAAGACCTATGATGCGGAAGTGATCCTGGATGATACCGGCGGTAAATATGTGAATTTCAAGCTGGAATTTCCCGTAAAGAAAGGCAGGCGTAAATGAGTGATCGAAAAACCTTTGAATATGGCGGTTATCACTTCACGCCCATACGAAAATTTCACAAAAAAGAAGGCGACTTTTTCGTCATATCGAAACGACTGGCAAGTGACTTCAACTTAGGGTTGTGTACCTATCAGGATTGGCCAAAAGCACCTTATGATTACAAAGACTTTTATACCGTCGCAACCGACAAAGAATGTGACATTTTCCGGTGCGAAGAAAATGGTTTGTTGTATGTGCCGGGGAAAAACGAACTTTTTATTTACCATGAACCAAAACAGAAAAAGCGGAACTCTATTGCCGATGCCCTTTCACAGTCCAGGAATGTTACTGATATAACCGGAATTTCCAGCGGCCGGCAAAGAAGTGCCCCGGAAAGGTAGGCGTTATGGCAGAGAGAGAATTGAACCGCTCGGAGCGGGCTGCGATCCGAAAGCTGGTTACGGAGCTTTGCGCCAACTATGACTCTCAGGATAAGATCTGCCTTCCTTTGAACAGTCCTTGCTATATGCTGAATAAATGGTGGACCGGTGCTTATTGCAGGTACTTTGAAAAAGCGGTGCTGCCGGTGGATGCAGCACTGGAATCAGCCATTACCGGCGAGGACACCTCCATGAGACAGAAAATATGCCCTGTGTGTGGAAAAGTGTATCTTCCTATAACCAGCCAGGCATATTGTTCTGATGCCTGCCGGATCTATGCAAGACGGAAATCCGAGCGGGAACGCAAACGCCGGAAGCGGCAAAACCAACTATGATATGTACGCAACTTAGCCCCAAAAGTCCTTGATTTTCAAGGGCTTTTTGCACCTGTTTTCAAGGGAGCTGTATAAGATGTTAGAGTCCGATAGAAACAGCCATCCTAAGGC
>NZ_QWGO01000041.1:0-22106 GCF_003435535.1 Desulfotomaculum sp. OF05-3
ACGTTTTATTTGAAATAGCACAATAGGTTAAATTATCTGTTTGCAACAGAGGATTAGAAGGGGGCGTGAGAAAACTTGGCAAGAATGATGGCATCTATGAGGAGGTGAAATAATTGTGGTACCGAGAATGAGAACACTTGAACAGTGTGCAACCTATTTTAAAGAGCAGGATCCGGATACCACCTTGACGCGTTATCGCATCAGGCAGTTGGTACTGGATGGCACAATCCCACATGCGATGTGTGGAAATAAATATTTTGTGAATCTGGACAGACTGATTGAATAGTGTCTGACCTGCGGCGGCATGATATACGTTCTGGCACGCATGGCTAGAATTGCATAAAAAGATCCCCATAGCGGAGCGGCAACTCCGAGGGGATCACATGTAAAAAAATTTACACCTCTATTTTAGAGGAGAAAAAGGAGAAAAGCAATGAAAAAATTGGTCAGAGTTTCAACGGATCTGCAGGTGACGATCCACGATTATCCGGAAGGATCTTATCAGATACAGAATAAAGCTCTGAGGAAGCTGATTGGAAACGATTGTGATTTGTACGAATCGGTTAGCCCAAAAAGGCTTTATTCAAAAGTAAAGATCGGTAAGGAAATGGAAAAAGAAGGTCATGTGGACTCGTTTTGCGTATCGGTATCCCATGCGAATAGCTGAAATTGGTCTTCTCCAGCACTAATTTCAAGCGAAGAATATATACACCTAATAGTAGTAAGGGTATTATATCTGGGAAGTACACATACGACAGAGCGAGAGTTTACGACATTATATAAGTTGTATTGCTATCAAAAATCCTTGATATTCATATTTTGCATCATCATATCCGTATCCTTGAAGCGGAATCGTATAATCTTTTGTCAGTGCCATGGTTGCAGCTGTAACGCATCCTCCGCCATTAGATCCAGTTGATCTTGACATTCCAAGAGAAGAAGACATTCCATAATCAGAAGAGGGCAATACAATTTTTGCCGAGATTAAAGAAACCGTCATACTACTTTCAGCCTTGCCCAAAATGAGATACGTGTGTCCCGCATAGAGTTTTAAGCTTGTAATTTCAACATAATCTCTAAAGACTGCAGCTTTAGTTCCCGATGCGGTGAGGAAAACGCCTAAATTATTATCAAGTGCCTGGAAGTCACTATACAATTGAAGAAAAATCAACTCACCAACACAAAAATCAACTGTGAATCATATAAATTTGAAAATTCAGCTCCCTCATAGGGAGCTTTTTATATACAAAAAATAATTTTTAGGAGGTAATTTCCATGGAAAAAATCAAAGTCAAAGGTAAGCTCTACGACATCCGGAGCATCCAGACGATCGAGCAGCATGTGCTACAGATCATCTTCGCCTGTACGCCGCCTACAAAGTGGAACGGTGACATTGTACTTTACACGGCCGGAGACATCGAGTGTGCTGTGTTAACTGGCTGGAATACGGTGTATCGCGACGAGGGTCAGACAGTCTATCTGTCAGATGATGGTAGCGTGTACCAGACACCGGACCCGGATACCGGTGGCGAGATCCTTCCACCGGAACCGTATGTTCCGACTCTGGAAGAGCTGCAGGCAGCGAAAAAACGAGAGATCAGTCAGGCATGTGAGACCGCTATCTATTCCGGAGTCGATGTCAAGCTGTCGGACGGGGCCACAGAGCATTTTGCACTGACGGAGCATGATCAGCTCAATCTTTTCGGTAAGCAGGTACAGCTTGCAGCGGGCACCACTGAGCTTGAGTACCACGCGGACGGTCAGCCGTGCCGGTACTACAATGCCGCTGACATGCAGCTGATCATTTCCACAGCTATGCAGCATGTGAGCTATCACACAACATACTGCAACGCAGTTAACATGTGGATTAGTGGTACACAGAGCACAGAGGAGATCCAACAGATCTATTATGGTGCAGATGTGCCGGAACAGTACCAGTCAGATGTCCTCAAGGCATATATTTCATCAATGAAAGAAGGTGTGAGTGATGTGGATGAGTCACAGGCTACTGAACAAATATCTGTTCCTGTTTAATGTTGGCGGACTGCTTTACATATTGATCGAACTGATCTGGCGCGGCCGGAGTCACTGGACCATGTTTTTACTCGGTGGGATCTGTTTCGTATTTCTGGGATTGATCAACGAGGTTCTTTCCTGGCAGATGCCGCTGTGGCAACAGATGATCATCGGCGCGATCGGGATCACCATCTTGGAATTTGTCATTGGCTTCATCGTAAATTTGTGGCTCGGCTGGGGTGTCTGGGACTACAGCGGGATGCCGGGCAATCTCTTGGGGCAGATCTGTCCGCAGTACTTTGTGCTGTGGCTGCCAGTGGCACTGGTCGGGATTGTCCTGGATGACTGGATCAGGTATTGGAAATTCGGGGAGGAACGGCCACACTACAGACTGATCTGACGGACAAACATACAATATAGTAAGAAAATCAAAAGGAGAAATGAGAATGAGCAAAGGTACATGTACAACAATCCAGCTGCTTGCAACTGGAGTAATCGCTTTTTTGTCTGAAAAGTTGGGAATCACATTTTATTTGTTAGGGTTGCTTGTCTTTTTAATGGTCGTTGACTATATCAGTGGGATGATTGCGAGTATGGTGGAAACGATTGATCATCCGGGAGACACATCATATGGTTGGTCCAGTAAAAAAGGAGCAAAGGGAATCGCAAAGAAGATCGCATATTTATTTGTGATCACTGTGGCAATTGTAATTGATTACATCTTAGCAAAGACATCTGGAAATCTCGGATATCATTTGCCATCTGCGATGCTGTCCCTTCTTACAACGGTGTGGTACTTATTGAACGAAGCCTTATCAATTACAGAAAACGCCGGTCGCATGGGTGCGCCGGTACCTGAATGGCTGATGAAGTACATTGCGGTTCTGAAAGATAAAATTGATAGCAGAAATGAAACAGATCTGAAAGCTTAGAAGGAGGTGATCCATCTATCTCCCGTCACGGTCCGGGATATGACCGTTGCGACGTCGCAACAAAGAATGCCAAAACATGTAGAATGAAACAGATTCGTGTGTTATAATGCCAATGTTATCGCCTCCTATACCTGGTACGGAAGGGAGGTGCATAGCTTGGAAGATGTAGTTATTTCTCTTATTGTTTCTATCATGGCAGGTGTGATTAGCCATCTCATCTGCAAATGGTTGGATAGAAATAAGTAGTCGGTAATCAGCCTATGGAATAAGCCACCATACCACAATGGAATAGAAAACCCCAGAGATCGCGACTCCCTGGGGTTTTCGTTGTTGCATAACTTGGATGCAATCATTTCTCTTAGCCTAACGGCATTATAGCATATGCAGAATAAGATTGCAAGATACCAGAAAATTAAACTTTGATCAGGAAAACATATCCTGATCTTTTTTCATATCATAAAGAAAAGAGGACAAGACTATGAGAGACATTACCTTATGCCATCCGCGACTCCAGGCGCTGGCCGCGGAGCTGATCCGTAAATGTGCTGATCAGGGATTACAGATTAAAATTGGAGAAACACTCCGGACGACTGCAGAGCAGGATGCCCTGTACGCACAGGGGAGAACGAAGCCGGGTAAGATCGTTACCAATGCGAAAGGCAGCAGTTATAGTAGCTATCATCAGTGGGGCACGGCGTTTGATATTTATAGAGCCGACGGCTGCGGTGCCTATTATGATACAGATGGATTCTTTTCCAAAGTCGGCGTGATCGGTGTATCGATCGGACTGGAATGGGGCGGATCCTGGAAGAGCATCGTGGACAAGCCACATTTCCAGCTCCCAGACTGGGGATCATCAACGAGTGGAATCAAGAAGATTTACAAGACCCCGGAGCAGTTCATGAAGACGTGGCCAAAGGAAGAGAGAAAGACCATCACTCCGGGCTGGCAACATGACGCTCACGGCTGGTGGTGGCAGAACGAGGACGGATCCTGGATAGCATCGGATTGGCGTCTGATCAATCACCATCATTACCTCTTCGGGGCAAACGGGTACATCCGGACGGGCTGGCACCGCTGGAATCCAGACACAAAACAGGTGGATCCGGCTGACGGCTCCGGAGACTGGTACTATTTTCAGGAGGATGGAGATCTTCAGGGCGCGTGCTGGCACAGCAGATCGAACGGGGCGATGGAAGTGTGGCATGTAGACAAATAGGTACGATGTACCAATACAGTACTTTGTCTACTATTTGTCTACTACGATGAATAAAAAAGGGCAAAAAACATTGCAGAGTAATAAAGGCTAAACCTCGGAAAGTGGATTAAAACCTCGCTTTTTCGCATGTCGTGGAAATGCCAAAATGAAAAAATAAATTTTCGTAATGCGTAGGTCTCCGGTTCGAGTCCGGCCGGGAGCTGAGTAAAAGGGCGTGTGAAAAAATGAGAAATCATTTTTTACACGCTCTTTTAGACTAAAAAATTATAAACGAAGTAGTCTCTAAAAGCGCATTTCCCCCTTACCCCATAAATTTGTTGATTTTCAAATCTATGCAGCTGATTTTATTTTCATCTGTTTGTTGTGGAATTTATAAAGATTGTGTCCCAGTGAAACAAGGTATACTTCAAGTTGAACGGATTTTATCCCTCTTCGCACAATCATTAGTATTGGCAAAACTGTCTGTTTGGGGTTAGAATAAGTGCGTGTTATGTTTTTTCACAGCCCCTTTGTTGTTCTACGTGAAGATGAAAGCTGTTTGGAATGGACGGCTTTTTGCGTTTTTATAAAAAGAACCCGAATCCATCTCTGGAGAAGTACCAGATAGATTCGGGTCTTTTTACTATTTTGTAAGTTTTTCCAACTCCTCATAAAATGCCGGATAAGAGATATCCACGCAGTCCGCATCAATGATCTCAGTCTCCCCGTCCGCAGCGAGAGCAGCTACGGCGAAGGTCATGGCGATGCGGTGATCCTTGTGACTGTCGATGACGGCACCGTGGAGCGGTTTTCCGCAGTGGATGATCATGCCATCCTCAGTCTCCTCCACATCGGCGCCCATGGCGCGCAGGTTTTCGACCATGATGGCGATACGGTTGGATTCTTTGACTTTTAACTCAGCGGCATCGCGGATGACCGTGGTCCCATCGGCGAAACATGCCATCATGGCGATGGTCGGAAGCTCGTCGATGAGAGTCGGGATGATATCGCCCTCGATGACGCAGCCCCTTAAGGAACTTGTGCGGACCAGAAGGTCGGCTGTCGGCTCTGCGTTCTCGTGATCCTCGTTTAACAGGGTGAGATCAGCGCCCATAGCCTCACAGACCTTGATGAGTCCGGCTCTTGTCGGGTTGATGCCTACATTCTTAATAAGAACTTCGGAATTTGGCAGAATCAGGCCTGCTGCCACAAAATAGACGGAAGAGGAGATATCTCCCGGCACATCGATCCGGTTTCCAAAAAGCTCCGTTGCCGGCCAGATCGTAACGGTAGTTCCTTTTGATTCCAGCTCTGCGCCGAAAAACTTCAGCATCAGTTCCGTATGATTTCTGGAAACCTGCGGCTCCGTGATACTTGTGAGCCCGTCTGCGTAGAGTCCGGCCAACAGGATCGAAGATTTTACCTGGGCAGATGCGACTTTGGAAGTGTAATGGATCCCCGCAAGCGGTTTTCCGCAGATCCTGAGCGGCACACAGTCATTTCCGCGGACACTCTTGATATCAGCTCCCATCATGGATAACGGCTCGATAATGCGCTTCATCGGACGTTTCTGGATGGATTCGTCACCGGTCAGCGTCACGTCGAAATTCTGCGGCGCGAGAATACCGGAGATGAGTCTTGTGGTGGTTCCAGAGTTGCCGCAGTCCAGGGTCTCGGCAGGGGCAGCCAGTCCGTGCATGCCCTTTCCGTGGACAGTGACAACACCATTTTTATTTTCGATATCGATTCCCATGCGGCGGAAACAGCCGATGGTGGAGAGGCAGTCAGCGCCCTCCAGAAAGTTATGGATCTCTGTAGTTCCCTTCGCAATGGATCCGAACATGACACTGCGGTGGGAGATGGATTTATCGCCCGGGACTGTGATCTCACCCCGGACATGGTCTGCTTTATGTAATTTCATATAAATTCCTCGTAATTTGCGTTTAATACGATCTGATAAAACCCGGTATGCATTTTGACGTAGCAGTCCGTGTATAACAGGCGGTCATGCGGTATCGGAATATGCTGGCGCATACCTGAATGAAACTATAAGTCTTACTTTGTCAGCACATAGTTATGGCTTCGCAAAAGCTCCGCTGCCTCATTCTTCTTATCCTCCTTATAGAAAGAAATCCGGAGCGCCCCTTCACCTTCCTCACGGCTGTGATTGATACCTATATTCTTAACACTGATTCCCTTCGCGGCAAGGATCGCAGAGAGGACAGAAATAGATCCCGGCTCATCCAAAACATCCACACAGAAGGAGTAATCCCGCTCGATGGGACCTTGTCCGCGGTTCGGGAATGTGGAACGGTATTTGCCTGATTCCTCGAACATCTTGTAGATCGCGTCACCGTTATGGTTTTCCAGCGTGTCGCAAATGGATTCCAGGGAAGTGATATACCGCTTTAAGAGCACCAGAATATTTTCTGTGTTCGTCATGCAGATCTGCTCCCACATGACAGGGGAGGAGGAGGCGATACGCGTGATATCCTTAAAACCTCCTGCGGCCAGCCGCTTCATGATCTCATCCTTTGAATCGTTGTCATGGACAAGATTAACGAGGCTGGATGCCACAAGGTGCGGCAGATGGCTGATGGCCGCGACGGAAAAATCATGCTCATGGTAGTCGAGAACGATGGGAAGAGCACCGATACCCAGGGCAACCTGACGGATCCGGTCGATCTGCTCCGGTGTGGATTTTTTTGTAGGTGTAATAATGTAGTAGGCATTCTCCAGAAGATGGTCCGTAGAGCTCTCATAGCCGGTCTTTTCAGAACCCGCCATCGGATGGCCGCCGACAAACACATCCTCGTAACCCAGACGTTCCACCGCCTGATGGATGTCTGTCTTTGTGCTTCCGATATCAGTGATCAGCGCACCAGGTTTCAGAAACGGGCGTACCTTTTCGAGGTATACCGCGTTGTATTCTACAGGGGTGCAGAGAAAAATAACGTCACATGCGGAGAGTGTCTCATCGATCCCGTCAAGGATCATGTCGATGGTCCCGTCCGCTTTTGCCTGCTCAAGCTTTGAGCGGGTCCGCATGTACGCCATGATTGTAATATCTTTATTCGCACGGCGAAGGCCTCTGGCGATGGATCCGCCGATCAGGCCAAGGCCGATAAAACCAAATGTAGAATCAGACATTGTACAGCTCCTCCTTTGTCCCTTCGATTTTATAACACAGGGATATGAATGTCAACAAGAAAAATCAATACTTTAAAGTGATAAATCAAACGTTGCCAGGATCTGCAAATCTGTGGGTGTGCGTCGCATGTCTGCCTACAAAACAGAGAAAAGAGAAGAAGAAAGATCTGTGTCTGCCAGAAAAATTTACAAAAATAGAATGCGGATGTCAATTTTTAATAGATTTTCGTTTGAAACGCCCATATTTTCCACCATAATCGAAAAATGACAGAAAATATTTTGTGCAATTTCGATATTTAGCTTGAAAAATTCGAAAAGTTTTGGTAAAATATGACCATAGGCAATAAGCAGTATAGCCAAAACATCTGAACTCCGTAATTTGCGGAAGTCTTTTGAAAAATGGCAAAAAAACATATACGGGAGGGATTCATATGGATATTTATGGAACAAAACAGATCCGAAATGTTGTACTTTTAGGCCACGGCGGCGCCGGTAAGACGACGGTAGCCGAGGCACTGGCTTATCTGACCGGCGTTACAAAGAGAATGGGCAAAGTTGCTGACGGCAATACGATCAGTGACTACGACAAAGAAGAGATTAAGAGACAGTTCTCGATCTCCACTACGATGGTTCCGATCGAGTACGAAGGTGCCGAGGGAAAGATCAAGATCAACCTTCTTGACACTCCGGGTTATTTCGACTTCGTAGGCGAGGTGGAAGAGGCAGTCAGCGCCGCTGACGCAGCGATCATCGTCGTAAACTGTAAGGCAGGAATTGAAGTTGGTACAGAAAAAGCATGGGATCTGTGTGAAGAATATAAACTCCCGAGAATCATATTTGTAACAAACATGGATGATGACCACGCGTCCTTCCGTGAACTGATCTTAAAACTTGAGAAGAAGTTCGGAAGAAAGATCGCTCCGTTCCAGGTACCGATCCGTGAGAACGAGAAGTTCGTCGGCTTCGTAAACGCAGTTAAGATGCAGGGCCGCCGCTTCACAAACCTGTCCGACTATGAGGACTGCGAGATCCCGGAGTACACAAAGAAGAACCTCGGAATTATCCGCGACGCCCTGATCGAAGCTGTTGCCGAGACAAGCGAAGAGTACATGGAGCGTTACTTCTCCGGCGAAGAGTTTACACAGGATGAGATTTACACCGCAGTACAGACCCACGTATGCGACGGTTCTATTGTTCCGGTCATGATGGGTTCCGGCATCAATTGCCAGGGCTTCAACGCATTATTAAATGCTATCGACCGCTACTTCCCGTCACCGGATAAGGGCGAGTGTGTCGGCGTTGACGTATCAAACGGCGAGCACTTTACCGCAAAATACAACGATGAGGTTTCCCTCTCCGCAAGAGTATTCAAGACCATCGTTGACCCGTTTATCGGAAAATATTCCCTGATGAAGGTCTGCACCGGCACATTAAAACCGGACAGCACTCTCTACAATGTAAATAAGGACACAGAAGAGAAGATCGCGAAAGTCTATGTGTTAAGAGGTAAGGACGTGATCGAGGTTCCGGAGCTGAAGGCCGGCGATATCGGTGCCGTTGCGAAGCTCTCCGTGACACAGACAGGCGATACGATCGCTTTAAGATCTGCTCCGATCGTATACCACAAACCGAAGATCTCCACCCCGTATACATATATGCGCTTTGCCGCAAAGACAAAGGGCGACGAGGACAAGATCTCCAGCGCACTCGCAAGAATGATGGAAGAGGACCTGACACTCCGCGTTGTGAACGATACCGAGAACCGCCAGAGCTTACTCTACGGAATCGGCGATCAGCAGCTTGAAGTTACCGTCAGTAAGCTTCTCGGCCGTTATAAAGTCGATGTGGAACTCTCCAAACCGAAATTCGCGTTCCGCGAGACGATCCGCAGGAAAGTGGAGGCTCCTGGCCGTTATAAGAAACAGTCCGGTGGACATGGACAGTTTGGTGACGTTAAGATGTCCTTCGAGCCGTCCGGCGATCTCGAGACACCTTATATCTTTGAAGAAAAAGTATTCGGCGGCGCAGTTCCGAAGAACTACTTCCCGGCAGTTGAAAAGGGCGTACAGGAATGCTGTACAAAGGGTCCGTTAGCCGGTTATCCGGTAGTCGGCATCAAGGCAACGCTCCTCGATGGCTCCTACCATCCGGTTGACTCCTCCGAGATGGCATTCAAGATGGCTGCAACCCTGGCCTTCAAGAAGGGCTTTATGGATGCCAACCCGGTTCTCTTAGAGCCGATCGCTTCCGTAAAAGTCGTTGTTCCGGATAAGTTTACCGGAGACGTTATGGGTGACTTAAACAGAAGAAGAGGACGTGTTCTCGGAATGAATTCTCTCCATGGTGGAAAGCAGGAGATCGTTGCTGATGTTCCGATGTCCGAGATGTTCGGCTACAACACAGACCTCCGCTCCATGACCGGCGGTATCGGCGTATTCTCCTACGAATTCAGCCGCTATGAGCAGGCTCCTGGCGATGTTCAGAAGAAGGAAGTGGAAGCGAGAACGGCAGGCGGAGAAGTAGAGGCGTAAGCTTTGAAGATCCTCGTGAAAACTGAATAAAAGATGACTGCAGGGATCAGCTGTATGGCTGGTCCCTGTTTTTGCCGAAATTCTGCCATAGTTTTCCTCTGACTTCCATCTGGACAGAAAGAGAGAAAAATGGTATAGTTATAAACTGGTAAGCTTTAAATCAGCCGGATAAAAAACAAACTGCAAATCGGATAAAATTTTGCTCTATGACAAAATACTCCGGCAAAAAATGAGGAATTAGAATGAGAAAATGGTTTTTGATTATGGCCACAGCGGTGGTACTTTGTTCCGCCTGCGGCAAGAAAGACGCTTCAGTGAACGATGTGACTCAGGCGGCACAGGCAAGTTCGACGGAAGCGGAGAATCTCTATAAGGAGGGATCCCAGTACGTCGGGGAAGAGGACTACGAGAGTGCCATCGAATCCCTTTTAAAATGTATTGAACTGGATCCGGATTACAGCAAAGCCTATATCCAGCTTTCCAAAGCCTATATTGGAAATGAAGAGTACGATGAAGCTATGGCGATCCTGCAGCAGGGATATGAGAAGACAAAGGATACGTCCCTGGAAAAAGAACAGGATAACTGTGTCCGCACGATCTGCCAGGTCCTGACAGACAACGAGGATTACGAGACAGCGATCCCGTGGCTTTTAAAACTTCAGGAACTCGATGGTGTCACCGTGGAGAATTCCCTGCAGCTTGCGGAAGCATATTCCATGATGGATGATTATGAAAATGCAGTGTCAGTTCTTCAGAAAGCAGATCAGAATGATGCAAGTATTAAAAATGCCCTGCTGGAGGCAAGAGTTGCCTACGGACAGTACTGCTACGATGAAGGAAAGAACGATCAGGCGATCGAGACTTTAAAGGCTGTGATCGATGAGGCGCCAGACCGGATCGATGCATACTCTATGCTGATCGGTGTATATGTAGATGCAGGAAAAGTAAAAGAGGCGGAGAGTATCGTCCAGAGTGGTCTTGAGCGGTTCGTAAACCAGAATTCTACGGTGACAGATGACCAGCTTGATGAATTTTTAAATTCCGCATCTTCCTATTATCTGGAACTCGAGGATGTGGATGCCTGCCTGAGATTCTGGGAGAAGGCAGTTTCCATGAGACCTGGAAATAAAAGTTATAAAGAAGAACTGGACAGCTACCGTTCCTCCGCTGCAGACGAGTCCTACGCGAAGGCAGATGAACTTCTGGAGGCAGGGGACGTGGAAGGCGCTTCCAAGTATTATAAGCGTGCCTTTGCGCTGGCTCCGTCAAACTATGACGCGGGAGTGATCAGCGGAGGCGACTATACATACTGCCTGAACAAAGATGGTTCCTGGAGACTTGGCTGGTATACAGATGAGACTGGCGGCTCCTACTACTTCAATCCGGCAGCGGGACGTCTCTACGCCAGTGCGGTGACGGGATACCAGCAGCTTGACGGTGCGGTATACTATTTTGAGGATGACGGCAGAATGCTGGTGGATGATACGACTCCAGATGGCCGTTATGCGGATGTGGATGGAAAACTTTTAGACCACAATCCATATGAGGATGAGACCGCTGAAGAGGATGAGACGGATGCTGCCGAGGATGAGACTGAGGCAGATACAGAAGAGAAGACGACAGGAAGCTCTGAGAAGGAATCTACGGCGGCTTCTGTGAAAGAGACAACAGCAGCAGTTAAGGAAACGGTGGAGACCACAAAGGCAAATCCGCAGCCGACGCAGGCAGCAGCCGTGAATTCAGGAAACCTGAAACTGAATGCGGACACTCTTCAGGAAGCTCATGACAATGGCGGAACAACAACCTACGAGAAGACAGATCTCTTCGACGGATCCACAGGGAAGCTGACCATGGGAGATGTCTATAACTGCCTTGCCAAGTACGGAAAGACCGAGTGGGTATCCCAGAAACTTCCGTATGAGCTGAAGGTCGGAAACTTAAAGGTATGGATCCTGCCTGGCGATAACTGGAATACAACAGGACTCGTCATTAAAGACGCGTCCCAGTATTTTGAGGTGTTAAAGAAGAAGGCACTTCCGGATAATGTACAGTTTGCGATCGAATTCGATTTCACCGCGACAGATAAGCTTGACATCAATAAAGTGAGACGTGTGAACGGAAACTAAGATGCTGTAAGAAATAAAAACGGGAATTCCTGCAGAAATGTTGGAATTTCCGCTTTTTTAATGGGATTCTGCGTCTGAAATGTGTAGAATATGAAAAAACGCCGCCTGGAATCCATAATGGAAAGCCGGACGGCGTAAATATTCTCTGAGATTTAAAATTAAAGAAGCCCCTCGTTGTACTTTCTGATAAGCTTCTGGATCTTGTCTGTCGGGGACAGGGAGTTTCCGATGGAAACGTCGTGGTTTAAGGAGTTGATGATGGCAGCAATGTACTTGCTCATATCAGCTTCCACATACCATTCCTTTGTAAAGAGTTCCGGGGAACGGTAGTTTAAGTTTGTTGTGACAACGCTGTCGATGTAGCCCTTCTGGTAGAACTCATCGAATTTCTCGAAGCCTGCGGTGAAGAGACCGAAGGTGCAGCATACAACGACCTTCTCGGCCTTGCGCTCCTTTAACTCTTTTGCGGTATCGAGCATGCTCTCGCCGGAGGCGATCATATCGTCAACGACGATCACAGTCTTTCCTTCAACGGAGCTTCCGAGGAACTCGTGGGCAACGATCGGGTTTCTTCCGTTGATGACCTTGGAGTAATCTCTTCTCTTGTAGAACATACCCATATCAACGCCGAGGTTGTTGGCGAGATATACGGCACGGCTCATTGCGCCTTCGTCCGGGCTGATGACCATTAAGTGGTCTTTATCGATCCTTAAGGTATTGTCATGTTTAAACAGTGCTTTTACGAACTGGTAGGTCGGCATGAAGTTGTCGAGACCGGATAACGGGATCGCGTTCTGTACGCGCGGGTCATGTGCATCAAATGTGATGATGTTGGACACGCCCATGTTTACTAACTCTTCAAGTGCCATTGCACAGTCTAAAGACTCTCTGTGAGTACGCTTGTGCTGACGGCTCTCGTAAAGGAACGGCATGATAACGTTGATACGGTGTGCGGTGGATGCCGTAGCGCCGATGATTCTCTTGAGATCCTGATAGTGGTCATCCGGGGACATGTGGTTTACATATCCGGACATCTTGTAGGTAAGAGAATGGTTTGTTACATCGACCATGCAGAAAATATCGGTTCCGCGGACAGATTCGTTTACGATCCCCTTTGCTTCACCACTTCCGAAACGCGGGCAGGCGCAGTCGAGAAGATAGGAGTCAACATCGTAGCCACGGTACTGTAAATTTCCCTGGCGGCGAAGTAATTCTTCCGCATCGTTGCGGCGGAAGTTTACGATGTGGTCATTGACTTTCTGCGCAAGATCACGGCAGCTCTCAAGAGCAGCGATCTTAAGCGGTGCAAGCGGCAGACGGTCGTTGAAAACGTACTGATTAGACATGTCAGATAATCCTCCGATTTTTTGTGTTGCGGTCCGGCCTCTGCGGTCGGACTGTCAGATCATATTTTTGCCTGGATCTCCTTATTTATACGGGAACCTGCAGGCATTCCACGCCGAGTATACCATTTTCAGACATTTTTCGTCAATAGTTTCCCATGAAAATTCGAAGGAAAAAAGAATATCGTTCCTTTACAAATCGGAGGAAGATTGGTATGATTAAGTTTAGAACCATGCAGGAAGGATAAAAGAAGTGAAATATCAGGGACATAAAATTATGGCAGTTACCCCCGGATCCATCGCGGAAGAGCTGGAACTGGAACCGGGAGATGTGCTGCTTACCATAGACGGGGAAGAGCTGGAAGATATCTTTGACTACGACTATATGACGGATGCCGAGAGCTTCGTGATGGTCGTGCGGAAGGCAAACGGAGAAGAGTGGGAACTTGAGATCGAGAGCGGCGGTGAGGACCTGGGACTTACCTTTGAAAACGGACTTATGAGTGACTATAAGTCCTGCTCCAATAAGTGCATCTTCTGCTTTATCGACCAGATGCCGCCGGGAATGCGTGAGACGCTCTACTTTAAGGACGACGACTCCAGACTTTCGTTCCTTCAAGGAAACTACATCACCCTGACAAATATGAAGGATAAAGATATCGAGCGGATCATCCGCTTCCACCTGGCCCCGATCAATATCTCCGTGCAGACTATGAACCCGGAGTTGCGCTGTAAGATGCTCCACAACCGGTTTGCGGGGGAGGCGTTAAAGAAGATCGACCGTCTTTACGAGGCGGGAACGGAGATGAACGGACAGATCGTTCTCTGCCGGGGCGTCAATGATGGAAATGAGCTGGCGTACACCATCGAACAGCTCTCAAAGTACGCGCCGGTGATGCAGAGCGTGTCGGTGGTTCCGGTCGGTCTCTCGAAGTATCGTGAGGGTCTTTACCCGCTGGAACCGTTTACAAAGGAAGATGCCTGCGAGGTGATAGACCTCATCGAAAAATGGCAGAAGATCAACTACGAGCGCCACGGGATCCACTTTATCCATGCAAGTGATGAGTGGTATATCCTGGCGGAGCGCGAGATGCCGGAGGAAGGAAGATACGACGGATATATCCAGCTGGAGAACGGCGTCGGTATGCTGCGGCTGCTGCATGAGGAAGTCATGGATGCCCTGGATGAGAAGACGGACGATGGAAAAGAGGAAGAACTCTCAATCGCCACAGGACGTCTGCCGTATCCGTATCTGGACACGCTTGTAAAGGAGATCATGAAAGTCTATCCGGGACGAAAGGTCCATATCTACCCGATCCGGAATGATTTCTTCGGCGAAAAGATCACGGTGGCGGGACTGATCACAGGACAGGATCTGATCGCCCAGTTAAAGGATAAGCCTTTAGGCGACAGGCTGATCCTTCCGGCCGTTATGTTTAAGAGCGGCGAGGAGATTTTCCTGGATGATATCACAAAGACCCAGGCGGAAGATGCTTTACAGATTCCGATAAATATAGTAAAATCAAGCGGATATGACCTTGTGGACGCGATCCTTGACCCGGAGGCGGCGAGAGAACAGACTGCGGAACACGGGGCATATGAGCTTACAATGAAAGATGCCGGTCTCACAGAGGACGGGGAAGTTATCCCTGATTGGGACGGCGAAGTATAGAAATGAGGAAAATATATGAGTAAACCAGTAGTGGCGATCGTCGGCAGACCGAATGTGGGAAAATCCACACTCTTCAACGTCCTTGCCGGCAGCACGATCTCGATCGTAAAAGACACTCCGGGTGTGACAAGAGACCGTATCTATGCGGACTGCACCTGGTTAAACAACAACTTTACCTTAATCGATACAGGCGGAATCGAGCCGGATTCCAAGGATATCATTCTTGCGCAGATGCGTGAGCAGGCTCAGATCGCCATCGATACCGCGGACGTCATCATCTTTATCGTGGATGTGCGCCAGGGTCTCGTCGACGCGGACTCCAAGGTTGCGGACATGTTAAGAAAGTCCAAGAAACCGGTCGTTCTTGCGGTCAATAAGGTGGACAGCATGGCGAAGTTCGGAAACGATGTATACGAATTCTATAACCTGGGAATCGGAGACCCGGTCCCGGTATCCGCGGCTTCAAGACTTGGCCTTGGCGAGCTTCTCGATGAGGTAGTCAAGTATTTCCGTGAGGACCAGTATGACGACAGCGAGGATGACCGTCCGAGAATCGCCATCGTGGGAAAACCGAACGTCGGAAAATCCTCTATTATCAATAAGCTTCTCGGTGAAAACCGTGTGATCGTATCCAACATCGCCGGAACCACAAGAGACGCTGTCGATACAGAGATCGTGCGAAACGGCACTGAATATATCTTTATCGATACTGCGGGCTTAAGAAGAAAGAGCAAGATCAAAGAGGATATCGAGCGCTACAGTATTATCCGTACTGTGACAGCGGTGGAGCGCGCTGATGTGGTCCTCATGGTCATCGATGCCGTTGAGGGAATCACTGAGCAGGACGCAAAGATCGCCGGTATCGCCCATGACCGCGGAAAAGGCGTGATCGTCGTTGTCAACAAGTGGGATGCCATCGAGAAGAACGACAAGACGATCTATGAGTACACAAGAAAATTAAAAGAGACCCTGTCCTACATGCCGTATGCGGAATATATCTTCGTGTCCGCCCTGACCGGACAGAGAATGGAAAAGCTCTTCGAGCTCATCGATATGGTCCGCGAGAACCAGACGCTCCGCGTGGCTACCGGTGTATTGAACGAGATTGTGACAGAAGCTGTCGCTATGCAGCAGCCGCCATCCGACAAGGGCAAACGCTTAAAGATCTACTATGTGACCCAGGTTGCGGTAAAACCGCCGACCTTTGTTATCTTCGTAAACGATAAGGAGTTAATGCATTTCTCCTACACGAGATACTTAGAGAACAAGATCCGTGAGGCCTTCGGCTTTCGCGGAACATCCTTAAAATTCATCATCCGCGAGAGGAAGGAGAAGGATTAAACGATGGGCAGAGTGATTTGTCTTGTTATGGGTTATGTGTTTGGATTATTCCAGACAGGATATCTTTACGGTAAGATGAACCATATCGATATCAGAAACTACGGAAGCGGAAACTCCGGAACGACAAATGCGCTCCGGGTCATGGGAAAAAAAGCGGGGCTCATCGTGTTCGCGGGAGATTTTTTAAAGACGGTGTTCGCCTGTCTTGCGGCGCGGATCATCTTTAAGGGAAGCCCGGACACAGACCTCTATGTGCTCTACGCAGGTCTCGGCGTTGTCCTCGGCCATAACTTCCCGTGTTATTTAAACTTCAAGGGAGGAAAGGGAATTGCCTCCATGGCGGGCATCCTCGTGTCCATGGACTGGCGCGTGACGCTTGTCTGTGCAGCACTGTTCCTTGGAGCTGTCATCATTACAAGATATGTCTCCCTTGGTTCTATTCTGGTGGTGATCTCATTCTTTATCCAGATACTGGTCTACGGGGCGCATGGAACATTTACCGTCTCTGCGGATCATCTCATGGAGTTTTATGCGGTTGCCTTCGTCCTGATGGTGATGGCGGTCTGGAGACACAAGACGAACATAAAAAGACTTTTATCCGGCACAGAGAACAAGCTCTGGGGCGGAAAGAAAAACTGAATAAGCGCTTAAGCACGAAAATATCAGTCGGTACAGGGCAGTGAGATTAAAGAGAAAAGGAGTTCCTGAACATGGAAAAAATTGGTATTATCGGTTCCGGTACATGGGGAACCGCGATTGCGGTGCTGTTAAGAAACAATGGACATGAGGTCACACTGTGGTCCGCGATCCCGGCGGAGATCGAGGAGATGGCAAAGACCAGGACTCACAAGAATCTTCCGGGAGTGACGTTGCCGGAGGGAATCATCTATACCGCTGACCTTGAGGAAGCGATGAAGGATAAGAACCTTCTCGTGATGGCGGTTCCGTCCGTATTTGTCCGCAGCACGGCGCAGAAGATGAAGCCGTTCTGTAAAGAGGGACAGCTCATTGTGGATGTGGCAAAGGGAATCGAGGAGAATACTCTCGATACAATGACCCAGATCATAAAGGAAGAACTTCCGATGGCGGAGACAGCTGTTCTTTCCGGACCGAGCCACGCGGAGGAGGTAAGCCGCGGACTTCCGACGCTCTGCGTTGCGGGATCCCGCAAGAAGAACGTTGCAGAGTACGTCCAGTCCACATTTATCAGCCCGGTGTTCCGCGTATACACGAGCCCGGATGTCCTGGGGATCGAGACAGGCGCCGCGTTAAAGAACGTTGTTGCCCTGGCAGCGGGAATCGCTGATGGCCTGGGTTACGGGGACAACGCGAAAGCAGCCCTCATCACCCGCGGTATGGCGGAGATCGCGAGACTTGGCATCGCCATGGGCGGAAAATACCAGACATATACTGGACTTTCCGGAATCGGCGATCTGATCGTGACATGCGCCAGCATGCACAGCAGAAACCGCCGCGCCGGTATCCTCATCGGAAAAGGATACACGATGGAAGAGGCAATGAAGGAAGTCCAGATGGTGGTAGAAGGCGTTTACTCAGCGAAGGCTGCGAGATCCCTCGCAAAGAAATACAATGTTTCCATGCCGATCGTTGAGGAGGTAAACCAGGTCCTGTTTGAAGGAAAACCTGCAAAAGAGGCGGTGGCTGACCTGATGCTCCGCGATAAGCGCATCGAGCACAGCGATCTTCCGTGGGAATAGAAGTCAGAACAAGCCTTGCAGCAGCCTGTATTTTTCCGTACTGCGGCGTAAGAAAAGGCTCTGCCGGTATAAAATGTCCCCCTCGCGCATACACTGCAACAGTATATGCGAGGGGGTATTTTTATGGATCATTTCCATGTATACAAGGATATCGAGGCGAGGACGGGCGGAGAGATCTATGTGGGTGTTGTGGGACCTGTGCGCACTGGAAAATCCACATTTATCAAGCGGTTTATGGAGCTTCTTGTGCTCCCGAACCTCCCGGACGGGCAGAAAAAGGCCCAGACCAGGGATGAGCTTCCCCAGAGTGCTGCGGGGAAGACGATCATGACCACGGAGCCGAAGTTTATCCCGAAGGAGGCGGCGGAGCTGGAGCTTGCGGAGGGGATCCGGGCGAAGGTGCGGCTCATCGACTGTGTGGGTTTTATGGTGGAAGGTGCTGCGGGACATACGGAAAACGGGGAGGAACGTCTCGTGAAGACGCCCTGGTACGATTATGAGATCCCCTTCACCCAGGCGGCGGAAATTGGTACGAGAAAGGTGATCCGGGACCATTCCACCATCGGGATCGTTGTGGCCTGCGATGGCAGCTTCGGGGAACTCTCCAGGGATGATTTTAAGGAGGCGGAGGAGCAGACGATCTCGGAGTTGAAGGAGATCGGAAAACCGTTCCTGATCCTGTTAAACTCTACAAGACCCTATGCGGCGGAGACGAAAGCCCTGGCGTTAAAGATGGAAAACCAGTACGGGGTCCCGGTACGGGCGGCAAACTGTGAACAGCTAAAGCGAGAAGACATCGAGGAGATATTGGGCACCGTGCTCCTGGAGTTCCCGGTGACAGAGCTCGACTTTGAGATCCCGAAATGGGTGGAGATCCTGCCGGATGATCATGCGTTAAAGGCAGGTTTGATCATGGAGGCGGGAAAACTCCTGAAGAGATCCGTCCAGATGAAGGACGTGCCGAAGGAGGCTGTGCCGGAAACAGATCAGGCAGTGAAAAAACTGATCGCGGATGAGCTGGATCTTGCGAGCGGCCGGGTGACGATCCGGGTCTTGGTGGATGAGGCGGCATACTTTGAGGTCTTAAGCGATATTTCCGGCCTGCCGGTGCGGGATGAGTACAGCCTGTTTAAAATCTTAAAGGAATCTGCCGGGATGAAGGAAGAGTACGAGAAGGTGAGAAACGCCCTGGTGGAGGTGCGCCAGAAGGGCTACGGAATCGTCCTGCCAGATAAGACGGAGATCTCCTTAGATGAGCCGGAGCTGATCCGCCATGGCAGCAAGTACGGTGTGAAGATCCATGCCCAGGCACCCTCCATCAATCTCATAAAGGCCAGGATCGAGACGGAGATCGCGCCGATCGTCGGGAACGAGCAGCAGGCGAAGGACTTGATCGCGTACATAAAGGACGGGGAAGCGACGGAGGAAGGTGTCTGGGATACGAATATCTTCGGAAAGTCCGTGGAACAGATCGTTGAGGACGGCATGCAGGCGAAGATCTCCCAGATGACGGAGGACTGTCAGATGAAACTTCAGGATACGCTGCAGAAAATTATTAATGACAGTAATGGCGGAATGATTTGCATAATTATCTGAAATTTGCTATAATAGATGCAAATAATACAGCTGATTTGCAAAAATGAAGATTTTCATCGAATTTTGCAAAACGATGCTGAAATTACAGTATTTGCGGCAGAAACCTGAAGGATAAAATCCGCGGTGAACGTGAAAAGGGTTGCGGACACTGCCCGGTTGGGAAAAATGGATATTTCTGTATATCGACCACAGGAATAGGATGTTTGCATGAGTTTCCAGATTTCGCCGCGAAAGGAGGAGTTCCATGAAACTGACATTTATCGGTGCAGATCATGAAGTGACTGGAAGCTGTCATTATCTGAATGCGGCGGGAAAGAACATTCTTGTTGATTACGGTATGGAACAGGGCGGAAACGTCTATGAGAACGCGGAGCTTCCGATCCCGTTCTCCGATGTGGACTACATCTTTATCACCCACGCCCACATCGATCACACAGGCCTGCTTCCACTGATCTATGCGAAGGGCTTTAAGGGGCAGATATTCGCCACACAGGCCACCTGCGATCTCTGCAACATTATGTTGAAAGACAGTGCCCACATCCAGGAAATGGAGGCTGAGTGGAAGAACCGAAAGGCGAGACGTGCCGGAAACCCGGAGGTTCCGGCGCTCTATACGGTAAACGACGCGGAAGGCGTTTTGAAGCATTTTGTGCCGTGCCATTACGGTGATATCTTAACGATCTGCGACGGACTGAAGGTGCGGTTTACGGATGTGGGACACCTGCTTGGATCCGCATCCATTGAAGTCTGGATCGATGAGGACGGCGTACAGAAGAAGATTGTTTTCTCTGGTGATATCGGGAACAAGAACAAACCTCTGATCAAGGATCCGCAGTACACGGATGAGGCCGACTATGTGGTAATGGAGTGTACCTACGGTGACCGTTCCCACGACCGGACCCACGAGCATATCGAGGAGTTCGCGAAGATCATCCAGAGGACCCTGGACCGTCACGGAAACGTTGTGATCCCGGCCTTTGCAGTGGGCAGGACCCAGGAGATCCTCTACTTTATCCGTAAGATCAAGGAAGAGGGCCTTGTCACCGGACATGACGGATTCCCGGTCTATGTGGACAGCCCGCTGGCCGTCGAGGCGACCCATGTGTTCAATAAGAACATTTCCGAGTGCTTTGACGAGGAGGCGATGGATCTTGTGAACAGGGGAATCAACCCGATCGCATTCCCGGGATTAAATCTTTCCGTCAGCAGCGACGATTCCAAGGCGATCAACTTCGACTCCGAGCCGAAGGTCATTATCTCCGCGGCGGGTATGTGTGATGCCGGACGAATCCGCCACCACTTAAAACATAATCTCTGGAGACAGGAGTGTACGATCGTGTTCGCCGGATACCAGGCTGTCGGAACTCTGGGAAGGAGCCTCATTGAGGGGGCGGAAGTCGTAAAACTATTCGGTGAGACCATCGATGTAGAAGCGGAGATCGTGTGCCTGGACGGACTTTCCGGTCATGCGGACAGGGAAGGACTTCTCACCTGGATCAACGCCTTTAAGAAGAAACCGGACCGTGTGTTTATGGTACACGGAGACGATCTCGTATGCACGAAGTTCGCGAACCTCCTGCGCTCGGACTACGATCTTGTGGCGGACGCACCGTTCTCGGGATCAGAGTTTGACCTTGCCGCGGGTGCGTGGCTCAAACAGACCGTCGGTATTCCAATCCAGAAGGAGACAGCGAGACAGAAGGAGAATAAGTCCATCTTTGCTCTTCTTGTGGCTGCAGGCGAGCGCCTGATGCGGATCATCCAGAAGAACCGCGACTGCGCGAACAAGGATATCAAGAAATTTACGGCAGAGGTCAACGCGCTCTGCGAGAAGTGGGATCTGTAACTGCGGCTTGAGCCGTCTGAATTCCGGAATCATATAAAATAAGACATCTGAGAGGAATTACAAAATAGACATGAAAGTAACACTTTATACGGACGGAGCGGCCCGCGGAAATCCAGACGGGCCGGGCGGATACGGAGCGGTGCTCCAGTTTATTGATAAAAATGGGACTCTCCACGAAAAGGAATTGTCCGCGGGATATGTGCGGACAACCAATAACCGGATGGAACTTATGGCAGCGATCGTGGGACTTGAAGCGTTAAACCGGTCCTGTGAGGTAGACCTTTATTCCGATTCGAAATATCTCGTGGACGCTTTCAACCAGAAATGGATCGACGGCTGGGTTAAGCATAACTGGGTCCGCCCTAAGACGGGACCGGTAAAAAATTCGGACCTCTGGAAACGGCTGCTCGTCGCGATGAACCCGCATAAAGTGACGTTCCACTGGGTCAAGGGCCATGACGGTCATCCCGGAAACGAGCGCTGTGACCGCCTGGCCACCAGCGCTGCGGATGGTGGGGATCTGTTGGTGGATACGGGGCTTAGTAACTAAAAAGGCAGCTACGCTGTTTTTTACAAAAGTCTTACAATGTATTACTAATTTGACCTGTTGTGCTAGATAAAATAATATAAAGAAACT
>NZ_QWGO01000042.1:0-21756 GCF_003435535.1 Desulfotomaculum sp. OF05-3
GGCCTTAGGATGGCTGTTTCTATCGGACTCTAACAGCGTTTCTTTTTGGTCCTTCTTTTGGTTCTTCTTTTGGTCTTCCTTTAGCGTTTCTTTTGGTCTTTCTTCTGGCCTTTCTTTTTCCTTTCTATGTGTTCTGTTTTGCTCCCCGCAAATGTTTCACGTGAAACATTCATATTTATCGCTATTCGCCTTTCGCAAACGGTAACGCATATTCTTCAGAAACATTTCACACTTTCGCCTGTTGTATCTCTCTATCAATTATATTATAATATAATCAGGGTTTACCTTAGAGAAAAGTGATAAAACTACTTCTCTTCTCTCACAGTATTCCCACTATATTTCTATACCCTATCATCTAATTTCGAGGTGAATTTATGAAAGCAAAAAACAAAATCATCACTGCCGTTCTCCTGTCTGCCGGCGCGGCTGTCGGAACTGCGCTGATCAATAAATACATCAAAATGTCTGCCGTTGCAAGAAATCTTCTCACCCAGCCGGAACCACGTTGCTATCGTTGGAGACTCGGCAATATCTACTATACAAAAACAGGAACCGGAAAGCCGCTTCTTCTCGTTCACGACCTGACACATGCGTCCAGCAGCTGCGAGTGGGATTCCCTGATTCCGCTTTTAAAAGAATACTACACGGTTTACACCATCGACCTTTTAGGCTGTGGCCGTTCTGAAAAGCCAAACCTTACTTACACGAATTTTCTCTATGTGCAGCTGTTAAATGATTTCGTAAAATCCGAGATCGGCCGCCGCACAAATATTGTCGCCACCGGTGCGTCCGCTCCGATCGTGACAATGGCCTGTGGATACAATCCGGATCTCTTTGAGCAGATGATGTTCATCAACCCGGATTCTCTCCTCTCCTGCAGTCATATTCCTGGAAAATCCGCAAAATGTTATAAGTTTATCCTTGATCTCCCGATCATCGGAACACTTCTCTACAATTTTGCATCCGCGAGAAGTATAATCTCCAAGACCTTCTCTGAGAGTTACTTCTATAACCCGTACGATGTGAATCCGCATAACATCGACAAATACCACGAGTCTGCCCACCTTGGCGACTCCCCGAAATCTGTCTACGCCAGCGTCCAGTGTAACTACACAAAATGTAATATTACAAAGACTCTGGAAAAGATTGACAACAGCATCTACATTCTCGGCGGTGAAGCCGAACCGGACATCGACCTGACGATCAAAGAATACACTAAATGCAACCCGGCAATCGAGTCCAGCACCATTGTCAACACCCGGCATCTACCTCAGCTCGAAAACCCAGAGGAAGTCAGCGCAACCGTGCAGATGTTCTTCAATTAGTTTCACACAACCATATTTCAATGTTTCACGTGAAACATTCCTATTAACTACAAAAAGGCGCCGTTGCTTCTCTTCTGGCAGCGACGCCTGATTTATTTCAATTGCTTTCCAACAGCTTATCTATTTCTGCTCTGTTATCAATCTACCGATGTTCCATCGCAAATGTTTCACGTGAAACATCGTGACATTTTTATCTCCTTCATGGCAAAAAAAGAACTACATTATCCTAATTTATAAAGATAATGAAGTTCTCAATTTTTCTTTAAATTTTACTTTTTTTACTTTAACGGTTCCTTCCCCGGAAGTCCCGCTTTTCTCGGATATTTCTTCGCTGTGATTGCCATCTTCTTTACCGGAACAAAGGTGCGTTCCACGTCCGTCTCCGGAAGAATCTTTACGATAATATCCTTCATCTCTCCGCCAAGCTTCTTCACAGCAGATCTCGCCTGGGCAATCTCCTCGTCAGCTTTTCCGGATTTATACGGGATAAAATATCCGCCCTTTTTCACAAACGGGATACAGTACTCGGAAAGGGTGGACATATTTGCCACCGCCCGGGATACGCAGATGTCGTACTGTTCCCGGTATTTCGCATCGCGTCCGTAGTCCTCGGCACGTCCATGGACAGCCGTAATATCCGTAAGTCCCAGTGCCTCTATCACCTCATTTAAGAATCCCACTCTCTTATTTAAAGAATCAAGCAGTGTGACCTTCAGTCCCGGAAACGCAATCTTTAACGGAATTCCCGGAAATCCTGCACCCGTACCCACATCGATACAGCTGTATTCTGCGGATCCGTCAAGCTTTAACCCAAGCTCCGGCGCAGCCAGAACAAGCAGAAGGCTGTCCACAAAATGCTTCGTGATCACATCGGAAAGCTCTGTGATCGCCGTGAGGTTCATCACCTTATTCTTCTCGATCAGCATCTCATAATATTTAAAAAACTGCTCTTTCTGCTGATCCGAAAGCTCGATTCCAAGATCCGCGCAGCCCTGATCCAATAATTTTACAAATTCATCTGTCATCAAATTATTTCCTTCCCATCTGCTCTAAATGCACCATCAGGACAGAGATATCTGCCGGTGAAACGCCGGAAATTCTCGATGCCTGTCCGATATTCTCCGGCTTATAGAGATTCAGCTTCTGGACAGCCTCTCTTCTTAAACTGTTTACCGTTGTATAGTCGAGATCCGCCGGGATTTTTCTTCCCTCAAGCTTCTTAAACTGTGCCACCTGCTGCTTCTGTCTGCGGATATATCCGTCATATTTCAGATTTATGTCAACCTGTTCCCGCACATCCGCCGGAAGCTCCGGCCTCTTTTCATCTAACTCCGCCAGCATCCCATAATTTAATTCTGGTCTCTTAATGAGCTCCGCCAGTGTACTTCCGGACTTTAACGCCGTACTTCCATGAGCCTCCAGGAACGTCTGAACCTTCTCGTTCGCACCGATATTCGTCTTCTCGAGACGTGCGATCTCCGCCTCAATGGCCTTTTCTTTCCAAAGTACATACTCGTACTGTTCATCGGATACAAGACCGATCTCATGTCCGATCCCGCGAAGTCTGAGATCCGCATTGTCCTGACGCAGGAGCAGACGGTACTCCGCTCTCGATGTCATCATGCGGTACGGCTCATGATTTTCCTTTGTCACAAGATCATCGATAAGGACCCCGATATACGCCTGGGAACGATCAAGAACCACCGCGCTCTTCTCCTGCAGCTTTCTCGCCGCGTTCACACCGGCCATAAAGCCCTGAACGGCTGCCTCCTCATATCCGGAGCTTCCGTTAAACTGGCCGCCGGAGAACAGTCCGTCAATATTTTTAAACTCCAGGGACGCCTTTAACTGTCTCGGATTGATGCAATCATACTCAATTGCATATGCATTTCGAACAATTTTGACATTTTCCAGTCCCGGAACTGTCCGATACATTGCATACTGAACATCCTCTGGCAGGGAACTGGACATACCACCGAGGTACATCTCATTCGTGTAGAGTCCCTCCGGCTCCACAAATACCTGATGACGCTCCTTATCCGGGAATTTTACGACCTTATCCTCTATGGACGGGCAGTATCTCGGACCGGTTCCCTCGATGGCACCGGAGAATAATGGGGAACGTTCCAGGTTGTTCCGGATGATCTCATGGGTCTTCTCATTCGTATACGTCAGCCAGCAGGAGATCTGTTCCTTCTGTATTGACTTCGGATCCGTAGAAAATGAGAACGGAACAACCCGCTTATCTCCAAACTGCTCTTCCATTTTGGAGAAATCGATACTTCTCTTATCCGCTCTCGCCGGTGTTCCCGTCTTAAAACGGTACATTTCGATTCCGTTCGCCTTTAAGGAATCTGTCAGATGGTTCGCCGCCTGCAGACCATTCGGTCCCGTCGGGTTGCTCACATCGCCGTAAATACATCTTGCACGGAGATAAACACCTGTAGCAAGAACCACCGCACGGCACCTATAGACCGCGCCGGAGTAGGTTTTTACACCCACGATCCGCTTTTTCACCGGATAACTGCTCTCCTGCTGCCCCTCATGCTCCTTCTTAAAGGTTCCGCACTCGCCCGGGATTTCCTCCGTGAGGATCTCAGCAACCTCCGCCTGTCGGATCGTCAGATGATCCGTGTTCTCCAGGACGCGGCGCATGGATCTCGTGTACTCCTGCTTGTCCGCCTGAGCACGCAGGGAGTGGACCGCCGGTCCCTTGGATTCATTCAACATCTTCGACTGGATAAACGTTTTATCAATATTTTTGCCCATCTCACCGCCGAGGGCATCCAGCTCACGGACAAGATGTCCCTTGGAACTTCCTCCGACGTTCGGGTTGCATGGCATCAGGGCAATGCTGTCCACGCTGACCGTAAACATGATCGTCTCAAACCCAAGTCTCGCTGCCGCAAGCGCCGCCTCGCATCCCGCATGGCCCGCGCCGACAACTACAATATCATATGTCTCCTCTACTACCGGCATTTTATTTCCTCTTTTCTTGTCAATTCCCTACTGTCTCTTCTATACTCCCAGCGGAATCTCCCATAAAAAACGTTCCGATCCGCCAATTTCTTTCCACCATAATCTTACTTACCCATACAGAACTTGCTGAAGATCTCATTCACCAGGTCATCCTCCACAGACTCCCCGACAATAAGACCTAACTTCTCATAGGCATCCATCAGATCGATCGAATAAAAATCCTCCGGCATGCCGTTCTCTATACTGTTCTCCACCATGGACATGCTCTCGAAAGCGTCCTTTAAAGCCTTCACATGGCGCACATTCGTGATCATAACCTGGTCGTTGAAGTCGATCTCACCTTCATAGAATAAGGACTTTATCTCCTCTTCCAGGAGGTCGATTCCCGTCTCCTCCTTCGCGGAGATTCCGATCACCTTATGCCCGGACCGCTTCTCCACCTCATCCGCGGATACTACCGGCTCCAGGTCGCTCTTATTTAAGAGTACCACTGACTTCCGTTCCTTAATAAAGTCCATGATCTGATAGTCGTTCTCATCCAGCTTCCTCGATCCATCTACAACGTAGATGATGAGATCCGCCTTCTTCGCCTCTTCCATGGCCCGGGAAACGCCGATCTTCTCCACCACGTCCTCTGTATCCCGGATTCCCGCAGTGTCCACAACATTCAGGCTGATTCCCTGAAGATAGATATGTTCCTCAAGGATATCTCTCGTCGTTCCCGCCACATCCGTAACAATGGCGCGATCCTCGCCAACTAAAACATTCATCAGGGACGATTTTCCGGCATTCGGCTTTCCTAAAATAACAGTCTTTACGCCCTCAGAAACCACCCGTCCATTGGAGGAAGAACAGATCAGCTTCTCAAGCTTCTTCTTCACAGAAAGAACAACTTTAAGCAATTTTTCCCCGTATCCGTCAAGGGAAATATGTTCCGGATCGTCAAGCGCCGACTCGATAAAGGCAATCTCATAGATAATCTGTTCCCGGATCTCATGGATCTCCTTCGATACACTTCCCCGAAGCTGGCTCACAGAGGACTGCAGCGCATATTCATTTTTCGCGTTGATCACGTCGATGACCGCCTCCGCCTGGGAGAGGTCGATCCTGCCGTTTAAGAACGCCCGTTTCGTAAATTCACCCGGCTCTGCCAGTCTCGCCCCGGCCTTTAAGACTGTCTCCAGGATCCGTCTCGTGACCAGCATTCCGCCGTGACAATCGATCTCCACGGTATCTTCCGCTGTGTAGCTCCGTGGTCCTCGCATAAGCATCAAAAGGACCTCATCCACAGCCTCATCCCCGTCATAAACGTATCCGTAATGGATCGTATGGCTCTCCGCCTCAGAAAGCTTTTTCTTTCCAGGTTCCCGAAAGACCTTTTCCGCGACTTCAACCGCGTTCTCACCGCTGATCCTCACGATTCCGATTCCTGAATTTCCCATCGCCGTGGCGATCGCTGCAATCGTATCTGTATATTCCATAATCTCCATCCTGTCACTCATGCCTGCTGCCTTAAAACATCAAGCTGAATGATCTTCTATTTTCTGGCTCCGCAAGTCCTGTAAACTCACGGAAATTCACACAATTAGTCACCCTATCATAGCACAAAGGGGCTGCCATAGGCAACCCCCTCTATCACGATATCTGCAACTATTCAGCACCTTCCTGGTTACCTTTGTTTCCAGACAAAATCAGCCATGCGTTCCCGCACAGTGCGGCGCATGGCTGATCTGTGAATTATTATTCCTGACTGCTGCTGCGATAGCTATTCTCAGAACCAGCGGTTCTTTCGCGTCTCTCGTATCTCGGTCTTCTCTCTCTGCGCTCTTCCTTCTTTAACGCGATCACAACATGGCGGAACGGCTCCTCACCTTCGCTCTTTGTGAATACGTATTTATCGTTCTGGAGTGCGGAGTGGATGATCCGTCTCTCATACGGATTCATCGGCTCTAAGGAAACCGGACGTCTTGTCCGCTTTACCTTGTAAGCGATATTCTTTGCGAGAGTCTCCAGTGTTTCTTTTCTTCTCTCTCTGTAATTTTCGGTATCCAGCTTGACTCTTAAGTAGTCCTCAGATTCCTTATTTACAACAAGGCTTACAAGATACTGAAGGGAATCGAGTGTCTGTCCTCTCTTGCCGATGAGAAGTCCCATCTCCTCGCCGGTCAGGTTGACATCCATCTCCTTTTCCTCTTCATTCATTTTCACTTCCACGTCAACAGCAAGGCCCATTGCATCGAAAACGGAATTCAGGAAATCTACGGCCTTATCGTCAACGGTCTCGATCTTCTTCGCGCGTATCACTGCCGGCTTGGAACCAAAAAGTCCGCCGAGAACTCCGGCACTTCCCTTTTCAACGACCTCATACTGAATCCGATCACTGCTCACACCGAGCTGCAGGGATGCCTGTGTGATTGCATCTTCCACAGTTTTCGCAGTCACTGTAATCATTTCCATAACAGAACCCCCTTATTATTTTCGCTTGTCATGTGCCTCATTGTACTTCTGGACCATCGCTGCCTTGGAAGCGAGACTTCCCGGTTTCGCGTTGGTGTTGTAGTACTTGCTGGACTCCTCGATCTGTTTCGCGATCTTTTCCTTCTTAACTTCCTCAGCAGCTTTTTCCTTCTCCTCCTCAGCCTTGATCGCCTTTAAGGATGCGGTAGCGTTCTGAGTTACCTTAGCCGGCGGAAGTCCCTGTTTTGCACGTTTCTTATTTACCTTTTCCAGGTTCTTTGCGATCATATCGTCGATGTTTACCTTATCCATGTACGCGTTAACGATGAGCTGCTGGATAATTGTAACAACGCTGGTCGCGATCCAGTAGATACCAAGACCTGCCGGCATCGTGATACAGATGAACGCGGAGAATAACGGCATTGTCGTTGTCATAGTCTTCATGGACTGGGCCATCGGATTCTCTGCATCTGCAGATGTGGACGGCTGATTTCCGCTCATGAGCTTTGTGCTGAACCACTGGGACACTGCCGCAAGAACCGGGATGATCCATGCGAAGGACGGTACCCAGCCCGGCGCCTCTGCCATATTTAAACCGAGGAACGTGTTCATTCTCTCGACAACAGCAGCATTCTGGCCGATCACATCAGAGATTGCCGGGAACAGTGCCTGAAGCTCTCCCCACTGGGATGTGGAGAATTTATAGAGCATGTCTACAAGACGGTTTGCATTTGTGAAATCAAACTTGTCTAATTTTCCGCCGCAGGCGGTTGCGATATTTGTGATTTCCTGTAACTTCTGAGCATAGTCAGCCTGTCCCATTAACGGGGTTACAACGTTGTCGAAATAAACGCGTACAGACGGAACGTATGCCGGGATATTGTAGATGACACGGTACAGTGCAAGAAGGATCGGCATCTGGATCAGCAGCGGAAGGCATCCGCCCGTCATGCTTGTGCCGTACTTCTCGTAAACAGCCTGGATCTCCACATTCTGACGCTGCATGGACTCCTGATCCGACTTTCCTTTATACTTCTTCTGGATTGCCTGGATCTCCGGATTCATGACAGACATGAGTTTTGTGGTTTTCTGCTGTTTGATCGTCAGCGGTATCATCAGTGTTTTCATTACGATCGTAAACAGAATGATGCACAGACCTACGTTGAACACGCCGAAGCTGCTCGTAAATCTGAAGAGGATGTCCATGACATAGCCAAGGACAGTCGCGATCGGTCCCAGAATGGAACCAGCCTTCGTCAAAACCATATCTTACCTCCTGGGTTTTTTACGGGACTGGATCATAACCGCCTTTTGCAAACGGGTGACATCTCAAAATCCGCCTGCACGCAAGATAAGTACCTTTTATAGCGCCGTATTTTCTGATTGCTTCCATGGCGTACTGGGAGCAGGTAGGCGTATAAATACAGTGAGGGCCGATACAGGGAGAGATAAACTTCCTGTAAATCTTAATCAGACCAATCAGAACCCATTTCATAAACCACTCACTTCGATTCTTTTAAAATGTTATGAAGCCCGCATAAGTGCAGAAAAGCACTCTCAATCTTGTCGAAATTTTTGTCTTTTGCCGCAGCACGTGCGACAACAATGATGTCTTTTCCTTCTTCTAATATGTCCTTATTTAACCGGAAGCTTTCGCGGACAAGTCTCGCGAACCGATGCCTTACAACGCTGTTTCCGACCTTTTTGCTGGCGGAAATTCCGATTCTCGTGTCCTCCCGTCCCGAATCCATCACGTACATGACCAGATATTTGTTTGCGTAGGACTTCCCTCCCCGGTAAACCGTCTGGAAATCCTGATTTTTCTTTAACGAATTGAACCTTTTCATTCAATACCTCTGCAAAACTAAGTCGATAAAGCCGTAAAAATCCCGCATAACAAAAAAGAGCATCCAAAAGTTTTCCTAAACTTCCGGATACTCTCTTGGTTCATTAAGCAGATAATCTAGCTCTACCTTTTGCTCTTCTGGCAGCTAAAACTTTTCTACCGCCTGCTGTTGCCATTCTCGCTCTGAAACCATGAACTCTTTTTCTCTGAGTGTTCTTCGGCTGAAATGTCATCTTCATAAACCCGGCACCTCCTCTTACTCTAAATTCAAGTACCTTCTCATGTACATATAAACTAAGACATATTGAAGCATCGTATCGATTATATAAAAATTGCCGCCCTTCGTCAAGACTAAATTTCAAAAAATCCTTAAAACATGGGGATTTCTCCCATATGATTTTTCCTTTTTTTCGCTGTATATCCACATTCTGCTTTTTGCATGGAACGTTACTTTTCGGTCTTTCAGTACTAAAAAAGGGGAACAGCGTTTCGCTATCCCCCATAAAATGTATGTATTGATTTTATGTCACTATATTTAGTATCTCTTCATTATATTATGATGTTGGGGTCAAAAGCTTTTGACCCCTCTGATACCGAATTGCTCTGCACTGCGTGCTCCCGCAATTCTCAAAAACATTCGTAATTCGCTCATTTTTCTATGAAAAATGGCTACTTACTCATGTTTTTGGCGGGTCCCAAGGTCAAAAATTCTCCTGCAAGCAAGCTTGCGTCGAACTTCTGACCTTTTGACCCTGGTATCATATTATAGAAGCTGCAGCGTTATTATTTTCCGCTGCTCTCATTTTTTATACCTGATCTTCTTCCGGAAGCTGCCACACCACGCTTCTGAAAGGTATTCCTATATAACCGGCTCTTTCCGATCAGCCGTTATCTTTCATGATTTTAAACAGAACCTTCGTGATGGCCGTCGTAAGGATACCTGCGACGATCGCCTCCGGGATACCAAATCCCAGGATGATTCCCAGGATCACATCGTAGATGTGCTCCACTGCCTTGTTGGACGCAGCCGCGTAGCTCTGTCCGAAGAAGATATAAATTCCGTTCATGACAAGCAGTGTGTTTGTCATAGCTCCTGCGATACCAGCCACCCAGAGGGCAACGGTCTGGCTGCCTTTGATTCCGTGAGCTGCTTTCATGATCAGCTTATAAACAAAATAAGCAACGATGCCGATGCATACACGCGGCACGATGGCGATCACGGCGCTCCACATGTTTCCGCTGTATCCGCCGATCGTAACGAACGGGCTGAATACGAAGGAGGTCACTCCCGGGGCAATGGTCGCTTTTACAAGGCTGGTCACACCAAATACCAGTCCTAAGTAAGCGCCGTACTTCGGTCCAAGGATGATCGCTCCGATGATGACCGGGACGTGGATGATCGTTGCGTTCATAAAGCCTAACGGAATGTAACCGAGAAACGGTACGACCGACATGGCGATGATGATCGCGGTGAAAATCCCGGCGAGGGACATGTCCAGAACTTTCTTTTCAATTTTCATTTTTCTTTTTCCTCCTGCTACTGCTCTCTTGCGAGATACAATGCAATATAGTCACGTCTTGCATTATAGCGTGTCAGCGTGATGCCGTCAAATTCTTTCTCTAAAATTTTCCATTTATTTTTACTTTTCAATTTTACTTCCTACAATATAATTCCTGTTGCCGCCTTCTTTCTCCCGATCTCACCCTTTTTTCTCCCCTGCTGCCTTAATTTTTTTCGATTTTTCATTTTTCCCTCATATACGCCCTCTCCAACGTCCAGTCCTCTAAAATCGTTCTTTCTTTCCCTTCTGATTTCGGTGTCTTTCTCCCGCGGACACAATTTATTGTATTTTTTCTGTCCGCTCCTGGCGCACATCTTGTTATGTGGCTATTCACATGTTTTCCACTCATAATTATCAACTTATCCCCAAATCGTGGATAAGTTGTGGATAAGTCACTGGAAAAGTTGTGGATTTTCACATTTGACATTGAAAATTATTCCGTTTTACGCTAGAATAAATTCAGAGTGGGTTTATATGCTTTTGTGGACAGGTTTCCGCCTTTTCCACAACTATGCACATCGTTATACACATGTTTAGGAGTATGAATATGCTGGAAGAAATCAAAGAGAAATGGGACGAGATCCTCTTAAATATAAAGGAAGAACACGATATTTCAGAGGTGTCCTACCGCACATGGCTGTTGCCGCTGATCCCGGATTCTGTGGATAAAGATATCCTCACGATCCTGGTGCCTGATTCCGCGTTTATCAGCTATGTGAAAAAGAAATATGAATTCCTGTTGAAAATTACGATCGAAGAAATTACAGGATTTCAGTGCGAACTCGATTTCAAGTTAAAATCTGACGTGAAGGAACCGGAAAAAGAGAACCGTCTGATCAATGTAACCAACAATACGGTCAGTCAGCTTGCTCTCCAAAACGCGAACTTAAATCCGCGTTATACCTTCGATACCTTTGTCGTCGGAAAAAACAACAACCTTGCCCATGCCGCATCCCTTGCAGTTGCGGAATCCCCGGGCGAAATTTATAATCCGTTATTTATTTATGGAGGCGTGGGACTCGGAAAGACGCACTTAATGCATTCCGTCGCCCACTTCATCCTGAAAAATAACCCGAGCGCAAAGATTCTGTACGTGACATCCGAGAAATTTACAAACGAACTGATCGACGCAATCCGAAACAAAAACAACGTTTCCACCACGGAATTCCGTGAAAAATACAGAAACAATGACGTGCTTCTGATCGACGATATCCAGTTTATTATCGGAAAAGAAAGTACCCAGGAGGAATTTTTCCATACATTCAATGCCCTCTACGAGGCAAAAAAGCAGATCATTATTTCCTCCGACCGTCCTCCAAGAGAAATTGAAACTCTGGAAGACCGTCTCCGTTCCCGTTTCGAATGGGGACTCACCGTAGATATCCAGCCGCCGGATTATGAAACCCGGATGGCGATTCTCCGGAAAAAGGAAGAACTTGAAGGATACAACATCGATAACGAGATCATCAAATATATCGCTACCAATGTAAAATCCAACATCCGTGAACTGGAAGGCGCCCTCACAAAAATCGTTGCTTCCAGCAAATTAAATAATAAGGAAATCAATCTTGAACTTGCAGAGGAAGCATTAAAAGATCTGATCTCCCCGAACGCTGCCCGCGAAGTGACTCCGCAGCTTATTATTAATGTAGTTTCTGAGCATTTCGGCATCACACCCCTTGATCTCATCGGCCAGAAACGAAGTAAAGAACTCGTATTCCCGCGCCAGATCGTCATGTATCTCTGCGGCGATATGACGAGCGAGTCTCTCCAGAACATCGGAAAAGCTCTCGGCGGCCGCGATCATACAACGATCATTCACGGAACAAAAAAGATTGCCAGCGAATTAAAGACCGACGAGAATTTAAAGAACACGATCGATATTTTAAAGAAAAAAATCAACCCACAGTAAGCTTGTGGATTTTTTCGTGGAAATCCCGTTGAAAATTTGTGGATAAAATGAGGATGATTTTTCCCGATTTTTGCCTGTGGAAAACTCCCGGGTTGTCCTTTTGGATTTGCAGAGTTACCCACAATGGTTTTCACAGAGGTTTTTTCAGGGTTTCATTAGGGTTTTCCCCCTTATAAACAAATTCACACTCCCTACTACTGTTAAGACTAATATCTTTTATATATTTCTTTATTTGTGAACGTTTCTTAAGAAAGGAAGTTATCAACAACTATGAAACTGACATTCCAGAAAACCGCTCTCTTAAACGGTATCAATATTGTTCTCAAGGCAGTTCCATCAAAAACAACGATGCCTATTTTAGAGTGCATTCTGATCGACGCTTCTACTGATGAGATCAAGCTGACTGCCAACGATATGGAGCTCGGCATTGAGACAAAAGTTGAAGGTGATATCCTTGAAAAAGGTAAAATTGCACTGGATGCAAAGCTTTTTTCTGAAATCGCAAGAAAATTATCCGATTCAGATTCCCTTGTAACCATCGAATCTGATGAAAAATTCAATACTGTGATCACCTGTGAGAACTCTGTATTCAAAATTCAGGGCAAAGATGGAGAGGAATTCTCCTATCTTCCGTATATTGAGAGAAATAAAAACATCACACTCTCCCAGTTTTCCTTAAAAGAGGTGATCCGCCAGACGATCTTCTCCATCTCTGTCAACGACAGCAACAAGATGATGACAGGCGAACTTTTTGAGGTAAACGGTGATACACTCCGAGTCGTTTCTCTCGACGGACATCGTATGGCAATTCGTAAAATTGTATTAAAAGATGAATATGAAAGCACAAAAGTCATCGTTCCGGGAAAAACTCTGAACGAAATCAGTAAAATTCTCACCGGTGACAACGAAAAAGAGGTCCAGATCTTCTTCGGAGCGAACCATATTCTCTTCGAATTTGATGATACGATCGTAGTTTCCCGCCTGATCGAGGGCGAATATTTCAAAGTAGACCAGATGCTTTCCAGCGATTACGCCACAAAAGTGTCTCTGAATAAGAAAGATTTCCTGGACAGCATCGAGAGAGCTATCATTTTAATCCGCGAAAATGACAAAAAACCGATCATTCTGAACATTGAAGACTCAAAAATGAGCCTGAAATTAAATTCCAGCTTCGGTACCATGAACGCGGAGATCCTGATCCATAAAACAGGACAGGATCTGATGATCGGATTCAACCCGAAATTCTTAAGTGATGCGCTGCGGATCATTGATGATGAGGAAGTTACCCTCTATATGATGAATGCGAAATCTCCGTGTTTCATCAAAGATGAGGATGAGAGCTACATTTATCTGATCCTGCCGGTAAACTTTAACGCCGCTGCGATTTAAAATCAGATGAAATTTCCCCGAAGTTCCGGTAAAATCCGGGGTTTCGGGTCGATTTTTTCATATATCTGGAATAAAAAAGGAGAAAAATGGAAAGTATTCACTTAAAAGATGAGTTTATCAAGCTTGGACAGGCATTGAAACTTGCAGGTCTGGTCGGCTCCGGAGTGGACGCAAAGTTTGTAATTCAGGACGGGCTTGTAAAAGTAAATGGGGAAGTTGAGACCCAGCGAGGCAAAAAACTTTACCCGGGAGACACGGTTTCCTATGACGGAAAGACATTTAAGGTAGAAAATTAAAGGATTTTTTCATGTTTATAGAATCCATCGAGCTGTCAGATTACAGAAATTACAGTCATTTACATATTGATTTTCATAAAGGGACGAACGTTCTTTATGGAGATAATGCCCAGGGAAAGACAAATATTCTGGAGGCAGTCTATGTGTGCAGCACAACAAAATCGCATCGGGGCAGCAAAGATAAAGAAATGATCCGGTTCGGCGCGGACGAATCCCACATCAAAATGATGGTCCGGCGGGATGGAATTCCCTACCGGATCGATATGCATCTGAAGAAAAATAAGGCAAAAGGGGTCGCGGTGAACGGAGTTCCGATCAAAAAAGCCAGTGAACTTTTCGGAATCGTCAATGTGATCTTCTTTTCACCGGAAGATCTGAACATTATCAAGAACGGACCCGCCGAGCGGAGACGTTTCGTCGACCTGGAACTCTGCCAGCTAAACAGGCTGTATGTCTACAATCTGGCACAGTATAACAAAACGGTTATACAACGAAACAAACTATTAAAGGACATAGACTACAACACGTCCTTAAAAGAGACACTCCCCATGTGGAATGAGCAGCTCTTAAAGTACGGCACAGAACTTATAATTATGCGTTCTGAGTTTATAAAAGAGCTGAACCCCCTGATTGCGGAGATCCACGCGGGGCTCTCGGGCGGAAAGGAAACACTCTCTATCGCCTACGAGCCGAATGTGTCGCCGGAAAATTTCAGGGAGCAGCTTGCGAAGAACCAGTTTCAGGAGATCAGGCAGAGGCAGACCCTGACCGGTCCCCACCGCGATGACCTGAACTTCATCGTAAATGGAACGGATATCAGGCGGTTCGGGTCCCAGGGACAGCAGAGAACGGCAGCTCTTTCTTTAAAACTTGCGGAGATCGAGCTGGTGAAAAAGATCGTAAAGGATTATCCGGTGCTTCTTCTGGATGACGTCCTTTCTGAACTTGACAGCAAGAGACAGGAACATTTACTTTCAGAAATTACCCACATTCAGACCTTGATCACATGTACGGGACTGGATGAGTTTGTAAACAGCAAATTCCGGATGGACAAGATTTTTAAGATTGTTGAAGGAACGGTAGAGAGCGAAGACTAAAGGAGGAACTTCATGAGCGCAGAATATAATGCAGATCAAATCCAGATTCTGGAGGGACTTGAGGCTGTAAGAAAAAGACCGGGAATGTACATTGGAAGTACGTCTTCGAGGGGACTTCACCATCTGGTATATGAGATCGTAGACAATGCGGTGGACGAGGCTCTTGCAGGATACTGCGATACCATCGATGTACAGATCAATTCCGACAATTCCATCACCGTTGTCGATGACGGACGGGGAATTCCGGTCGATATCCAGAAAAAAGCGGGACTTCCTGCGGTCGAAGTCGTCTTTACGATCCTTCATGCCGGCGGTAAGTTCGGCGGTGGGGGATACAAGGTATCCGGCGGCCTGCACGGCGTAGGTGCGTCTGTTGTAAACGCCTTATCCGAGTGGCTGGAGGTCGAAGTCTACCACGGAGGAAAGGTCTACAAGCAGCGCTATGAGCGCGGAAAGACCATGTACCCGTTAAAGATCGTGGGTGACTGCCCGTCAGATAAACATGGTACAAAAGTAACGTTCCTTCCGGACAAGACCATCTTTGAGGAGACCGTCTATGACTATGATACCTTAAAGATTCGTCTCCGCGAGACGGCGTTCCTTACAAAGAATTTAAAGATCATTCTCAGAGATGACCGCGAGGACAAGAAGGAAAAAGTCTTCCACTATGAAGGCGGTATCAAGGAGTTTGTCACCTACTTAAACCGCAGTAACGTGCCGCTTTACGACAATGTGATCTACTGCGAGGGCAAGAAGGACAACGTGCTGGTGGAGGTTGCCATGCAGCACAACGATTCCTACACCGAAAATATTTACAGCTTTGTAAACAACATCAACACACCGGAAGGCGGAACCCACCTGACTGGTTTTAGAAACGCCTTAACAAAGACGTTCAATGACTACGGAAGAAAGAACAAGCTCCTTAAGGACAGCGAGCCGGCCCTCACCGGTGAAGACATCCGTGAGGGACTGACTGCTATCATCAGCGTCAAGATCGAGGAGCCACAGTTTGAGGGTCAGACAAAGCAGAAGCTCGGAAACAGCGAGGCGAGAGGTGCTGTTGACAGCGTGGTATCTGAGCAGCTCACCTATTTCCTCGAGCAGAATCCGTCCGTAGCAAAGACGATCATCGAGAAATCCGTTCTTGCCCAGCGTGCCCGCGCTGCTGCGAGAAAGGCAAGAGACTTAACAAGAAGAAAGACGGTCCTTGATGGCTTATCCTTACCTGGAAAGCTTGCGGACTGCTCCAGCAAGCACCCGGAGGAATGCGAGATCTACATCGTAGAGGGAGATTCCGCTGGCGGTTCCGCGAAGGACGCGAGAAATAAGAGCACCCAGGCGATCCTGCCGCTTCGAGGAAAGATCTTAAACGTGGAGAAGGCGAGACTCGACCGTATTTACGGAAACGCGGAGATCAAATCCATGATCACGGCCTTCGGAACGGGAATCCACGAGGATTTCGATATCTCGAAGCTCCGCTACCACAAGATCATCATTATGACCGATGCCGATGTGGACGGTGCCCATATCAGTACACTGCTTCTGACATTCATCTACCGGTTTATGCCGGAGCTTATCAAACAGGGCTATGTTTACCTGGCTCAGCCGCCGCTCTATAAGATCGAGAAAAACAAGCGGGTATGGTACGCGTACAGTGATGAGGAGTTAAACAATATCTTAAAAGAGATCGGACGTGACCAGAACAACAAGATCCAGCGTTACAAAGGTCTTGGTGAGATGGATGCGGAACAGCTCTGGGAGACTACAATGGATCCGGAGCACAGAATCCTTTTACGTGTGACCATGAACGAGGAGATGACGTCGGAGATCGACCTCACCTTTACAACACTCATGGGAGATCAGGTGGAGCCGCGCCGTGAATTCATCGAACAGAACGCGAAATACGGAACTCTTGACATTTAATGCGGCAGCAGGGCTGTCTGGAAGGCGGTAAACCCGCCGGATGGTCATGCGGCGCAGTTTACGCAGGTTTAAGGCGCAGCGCAGGCTGCATTGGAGGAAAGAATGGAACCGAATATTTTTGACAAAATTCATGAGATAGACTTAAAAAAGACCATGGAGAAGTCGTACATCGACTACGCCATGAGCGTTATCGCGTCGCGAGCGCTCCCGGATGTCCGTGACGGCTTAAAGCCGGTACAGAGACGTGTCCTCTACTCCATGGCGGAACTGAACAACGGTCCGGATAAGCCCCACAGAAAAAGTGCCCGTATCGTCGGTGATACCATGGGTAAATACCATCCGCACGGCGACAGCTCCATCTATGGTGCTTTGGTAAATATGGCCCAGAGATGGTCCATGCGTTATATGCTCGTAGACGGCCACGGAAACTTTGGATCCATCGACGGCGACGGTGCCGCTGCCATGCGATACACCGAGGCGAGACTCAGCAAGATCTCTGTGGAGATGTTAGCGGACATCTATAAAGATACCGTTAATTTTATACCGAACTTCGATGAGACGGAAAAGGAACCGACGGTACTTCCGGCCAGATTCCCGAACCTTCTCGTAAATGGCGGGACCGGTATTGCGGTCGGAATGGCCACAAATATCCCGCCCCACAACCTCCGTGAGGTCATCGCGGCTGTCGTAAAGATCATCGACAACCAGGTGGAAGAAGGAAGACAGACCTCCATGGAGGAGATCTTACAGATCATCAAAGGACCGGATTTCCCGACTGGAGCTGAGATCCTTGGAACAAGAGGAATCGAGGAGGCGTACCGAACAGGTCGCGGAAAAATCAGAGTCCGCGCGGTGACAAACATTGAGACGGCTCCGAACGGAAAGAGCCATATCATCGTCACAGAGCTTCCGTACCTTGTCAACAAGGCGAGACTCATCGAGAAGATCGCGGAGCTCGTAAAAACGAAAAAAATTGACGGAATCACCGGAATCACCGATGAATCCAACCGTGAGGGAATCCGCATCAACATCGAACTCAGAAGAGATGTGAACGCGAATGTCCTCTTAAACCAGCTCTTAAAACATACACAGCTGCAGGATTCCTTCGGAGTAATCATGCTTGCCCTGGTAAACAACGAGCCGAAGATCCTCAACATCCTTCAGATGCTTGAGTACTATCTGGATCACCAGAAGGACGTTGTGACGAGAAGAACGAAGTACGACTTAAATAAGGCTGAGGAACGCGCTCACATCTTAGAGGGCTTATTAAAGGCCTTAGATCATATCGATGAGGTGATAAGGATCATCCGCGGCTCCGCAAATGTCGCGGAGGCGAAACGCGTCCTCATGGAGCGCTTTGAACTCACAGACCCGCAGGCACAGGCAATCGTGGACATGCGTCTGCGTGCGCTCACAGGTCTGGAACGTGAGAAGCTCGAGAACGAGTATAAAGAACTGGAGGCAAAAATCGCGGAATTGCGTGCAATCCTTGCAGATGAAAATAAATTATTAAGTGTGATCAAGAAAGAGATCCTTGTGATCTCCGAGAAATACGGTGACGACAGACGGACAAAGATAGGCTTTGAAGATGATATGTCCGTGGAAGACCTGATCTCCGACGATGACACTGTAATTGCCATGACCAATCTTGGATACATCAAGAGAATGTCCGTGGACAATTTCAAGAGCCAGAACCGCGGCGGAAAGGGAATCAAGGGAATGCAGACCATCGATGAGGACTTCATCGAGGATCTTCTCATGACAACGAACCACCACTATATCATGTTCTTCACGAACACAGGACGATGCTACCGGATCAAGGCCTACGAGATCCCGGAGGCAGGAAGAACAGCCCGCGGAACGGCTATCGTGAACCTTTTACAGCTTCAGTCTGGTGAAAAGGTCACAGCGGCGATCCCGATGCGTGAGATCGATGATGACAAGTACCTCTTTATGGCCACAAAGGGCGGAATGGTGAAGAAGACCAGAATGTGCGAGTACAGCAACATGAGAAAGACAGGTCTTCAGGCAATCCTGCTCCGCGAGGGAGATGAGCTGATCGAGGTAAAGGTGACAGACAATACCGAGGATATCTTCCTCGCGACGAAATTCGGTATGTCCATCCGCTTCAAGGAGACGGATGCGAGAATTACCGGCCGTGTTTCCTATGGTGTTATCGGCATGAAGCTCGACGAGGGTGACGAGGTCATCGGCATGCAGATGGCAAGCCAGGGCGAGTACATGCTCGTGGCATCCGAAAAGGGATACGGAAAGAGAACGAGAATCTCTGAATTCAAGCTGCAGCTTCGCGGCGGCAAGGGACTTCTCTGCTATAATGTGACAGAAAAGACAGGAAATCTTATCGGAATGAAGCTGCTTGACGACGGAAGAGATATCATGCTGATCACCAATGAGGGAATTCTGATCCGCATGGGGGTTGACGATATCTCTGTCATCGGCAGAAATACATCCGGCGTAAAACTGATGAGCATTGAAGCTGATTCTGATGTCCGCGTTGCTTCCATCGCGAAAGTCCGGGAAAGCAGCCGCCAGGACGAGGAGGACGAAAACGTGGCAGATCCAGAATCCATGGAGAATGAGGACGGGGAGACCACGGAGGAGTAATGTTCATGAATATGAAGAGCGGTTATGAGACCGCCATTCGTCCATAAAACAGGATTTCTGACTCTGGAGTGATTGGATACAGGAATCCGGGAATGCCGGATTCCTGTATTTTTCATAATAATAGGCCATCATGAATGTCCGGAAGAAATCCGTCCGATGGCAATCAATCCAAAAAAGTAATCGGGAGGAAAATCGTCTATGAGAACCGTTCAGGCGAGTGAGATCACAAAAAACATCCGGGAAATGTGCATCGAGGCAAACCATTTCCTTTCGGATGACATGAAAAAAGTATTTAATGAGAGCGTGGAGAAGGAAGAATCTCCTCTTGGAAAACAGATCTTAAATCAGCTTCAGGAGAATCTTGAGATCGCCGGAAGAGATATGATCCCGATCTGCCAGGATACGGGCATGGCCGTCGTTTTCATTAAAGTCGGGCAGGAAGTACATATCGAGGGAGGTAATCTGACGGATGCCATCAATGAAGGCGTCCGACAGGGATACGTGGACGGATACTTAAGAAAGTCTGTTGTCCGTGATCCTATCGACCGCGTGAATACAAAAGACAACACCCCGGCGATCATCCATTACGAGATCGTAGACGGGGACCAGGTGGACATCACTGTTGCGCCGAAGGGATTCGGAAGCGAGAACATGAGCCGCGTGTTCATGTTGAAGCCGGCTGATGGCATTGAGGGTGTGAAAGAGAAGATATTAGAGGCTGTCCGTGACGCTGGTCCGAATGCCTGTCCTCCTATGGTGGTCGGCGTCGGTATCGGCGGAACCTTTGAAAAGTGCGCCCTGATGGCAAAGCATGCCCTGACGAGAAATCTGGACGAGGAATCTCCGGTTCCATATGTCAGAGACCTGGAGAAAGAGATGCTTGAAAAGATCAACGGTCTCGGAATCGGACCGGGGGGACTCGGCGGTCGTGTGACTGCCATGGCCGTCAATATCGAGACATATCCGACGCATATCGCGGGACTTCCGATGGCAGTGAATATCTGCTGTCATGTAAACCGTCATGCGCATCGCGTTATTTAATAAGAGAAACAGGAGGAAACCATGGACAGACAGATCAGTGTACCAATTAAGAAAGAAGATGCAGTGTCTCTCCGGGCCGGGGACTACGTGACTCTTACGGGAACCATCTATACAGCGAGAGACGCAGCGCATAAGAGAATGCAGGAAACGCTGGACGCGGGGGAAGCTCTGCCCATCGAGATGCAGGGAAACGTCATCTACTATATGGGACCGTCCCCGGCAAGAGAGGGACGTCCTATCGGGTCTGCGGGACCAACAACGGCGAGCCGTATGGATAAGTACGCGCCGAAGCTTTTAGACCTTGGCCTGGGTGCCATGATCGGAAAAGGGAAGAGAAGTCAGGCGGTGATCGATGCTATTGTGAGAAATGGTTCCGTCTACTTCGCTGCAATCGGCGGTGCGGGGGCACTATTGTCCCAGCGCATCAAAAAGTCGGAGGTCGTTGCCTACGATGATCTTGGAACTGAGGCAATCCGGAAACTGGAAGTAGAAGATTTTCCGGTGGTCGTCGTGATCGATTCCCAGGGAAATAACCTGTATGAGACGGCAATCAAGGAATATCAGAAATAATATCAGATGAGAAAGCGGAGAACCGACAGCCGGAAAAGGAGTTGATTCCCCGCTTTTCTGGTATAAAAGTATAGAGAAAAATCATACTGTAAAAAGATGGTAAAAAAAGATGAAAAAAGTTGTTGACAAAAAGAACTATAGCTTGTATAATTAATCCTGCGTCTGGCGAGTTCGCCCGACAAACTTAATAAATGATAATTAGCTACGGTAATAAGGAGAAATACTCAAGAGGCCGAAGAGGCGCCCCTGCTAAGGGTGTAGGTCGGGAAACCGGCGCGAGGGTTCAAATCCCTCTTTCTCCGCTCATCTGATTAAAAAACTTCAAAAAGTTTTGAAAAAAAGATGAAAAAGTTGTTGACAAACAGCAAACACTGTGATAAGATATCAGAGTTGCCGCTGAGATACAGCAACAACAAAACAAAGTTCCTTGAAAACTGAACAGTATGTAAAACCCTGAAAATTCTTATAAAATGGTCTTTTGGTTTAGACCATGAATGAGAACATTCAGAACAAAACCTAACAAAACAGTAGAACGGTTTAAAAATTAGCCAAGCTAAATTTTGAACTCGGATACAAACACTTTAACATGAGAGTTTGATCCTGGCTCAGGATGAACGCTGGCGGCGTGCCTAACACATGCAAGTCGAACGAGGTAAATAAGATGAAGTTTTCGGATGGATTCTTATTTACCGAGTGGCGGACGGGTGAGTAACGCGTGGGTAACCTGCCTCATA